>PGYQ01000007.1 GCA_002839745.1 Candidatus Kuenenbacteria bacterium HGW-Kuenenbacteria-1 | reverse complement strand
GGGGAGAAACATTTATTTTTTTCGTAAAATAAAAAGTCATCGGGTTCGATTATAAATTTCTTTTCGCAATTTTGACAAATTTTAGTTTGACTATTCATAAAATTTATAATTTAAAACTTGTGAAGAGCAAAGTCGAACCATTTATAATTTAAAATTTATAATTTATAATTTCTTAAGTTTTGGTAAATTTTGGTTTCTTGATTTATAAATTTTATTTTATTGGTAAATTAATTGGTAAAGGAGTTTTCTCTTTCATTTCTTCTGATACAACAGAATAAGGCGATGCTATATGCCTAAATGTTTGTCTTAAGTTTATGCTTTCATCACCAGTGGGTAAAGCAAAAGGAGGCTCAGCAGTTTTACTTTTAGTTTTTTGAATAGAAGGAGTTTTAACAACGCTAAGTATAGGAAAATGAAAAATAGTCGCCAGTTCTTCTATGTTTAACATAAAAGCAGTTGATCCTCCGGTTCTTTCTCTAGATCTAAAATATTTTAATAGTCTGGTTTTTCTGAAATTTTTTCTTGTTTTATTAAAAAAATAAAACTTTTTTATCATTGTTCTTGAATTTGGTTTAAGATTATTTAAATTTAAAGCAAAAAATTGATAAAATGTTCCAAAAACAGCATTCAACCCTTTTTTAGAGTCAAAAACTTCTTTTTTGGCTAAATAAACAAAACGTATTTTGGTTGAAAAGCTTATTTTAGAAAGTTTTTCTTCTATTGCTTCTATAATCACTTTTTCTCCTGAAGTTAAATGAAGCATCATACTAGGAAGTTCTTCTTTTTTGGGTCCAGCCGGTTTCCATAAAGGAAGAATCATTTCGCCAAAAGCATCCAAAGTTTTCATAAAAATATTTATTCCTTTATCACTTATATTTTCATGAACTTTTTCTTTTTTTCCAGCCATTTTGTTTATAACTCTAAGTCCTTTTTCTCGAAGAGGTTTATTGGCTTTTAAATCAGGAGTAATGACTATTTGGAGCCAAAGTTGTTCGCCTTTTTGAAGTCTGCTCAAGGATTCTAATAAAGAAGCCAATGGGTCTTTGAGTTCTTGAGTTAAAGGATGTTCGAACTGCGGATAAGTTTTAATTGGATAAATATCGTCTTTAGCTAAAATTATTTCTGATCCTGTTAACTCATATTCTTCATTAGGAAATTTTTCAATAGGAATGTTTTTAGTATAATCAGCCACTTCAAAAATTTCTGCTTCTGGATATTGGGCGTAAAATGCTGATTCTATTAAATTGCGAAATTTAACTGGTGTACGAATTAAAAATTGAATATATCCCTCTATACTAATAATTTCCAAAGAAAACTTTGGCTGAATCCTTCCTCCCCAATATTTTTCTACAGTATTAATAGATGTATATGCACCCATTATTTGACTAAAAATATGTTCTACTGCTTTAGGGCTTTGTTGGTTTGTTTCACTTTCTTTAGGAATTTTAAAGGCCAATAATATATGATCAGTAGAGGCTGCATATGCACCTGTAATATGTTCCATTCGTACATCCCAAAGCCCTTCTAAAATAGCCCAAGCAATAAAAAACCAACCACCGTTTTTAATAATAATCCAAGTAATTACTATTGGTGGATTATTTCCCAAGTCTATTAAAGAAGATAGAGCAGAGAATAAATTAAAATTAATTATAATTTCCATAAGAAAAAAATAATAAAATTGAATTTTTTAAAAACTTTGTTTAATATAGCAAAATTTTTTAAAAATATCAATAAAAAAATTTTTAATTATAAATTGTTCCACGTGGAACAATTAAAAAAATCCTAAAAGGATTTAGGATTTTTTTAAAATTTTTTAAGCAAACCCAACTAAGGAAGCCAGCCACGCCACCACTCTCCGCCAGTTGGCGGAGAGCTAGTCAAAAAAAAGTTTTCTTTGTTTTTCATTTTGCGCCGAGACAACATCTTTCAATTTCGCTGAATGTAAAACTTGGCGGTGTATTCTAAAAATAGCTCGAACGGAATTCTGTTCTCGCCACGCTTCGCGCGACTCGGATACGGCAGAGCCTACATATTATTTATTCCTCTTGTACCTCGTCCCCCTTCCCAATCCAATTTTTTCGATCCATTTCAACCGCAAAAGTTTAACGAGTGCTTGATTAATTGTCGGTCGAGGGATGTTCGTTGCTTTGAATATCTCTAATGGTGTAATCTCGGTATTGGATTTCAAAACAAAATCCCAGATGATTTGTTGTTGCGGAGATAAAAGCTTTCCAACTTCTTCTTTTGAAAGCAGTTGAATGGCTCTTTTAGATTGTTCAAGAATTATTTTAAAGAAAAAGGAAAGCCACGGAACTATATTTTCTTTATCGGTACGAAAAGTTTTTTGACTTTGTCGTAGGGCGACATAATATTCCGGCTTATTATCTTCAATTAATTTTTCTTGAGAAATATATGGCATATATTCATAGCCGTGTTGGAGTAGAAGTAAATTAGACAGAACGCGTGAAAGTCGCCCGTTGCCATCGGCGAAGGGATGAATAAGTAAAAACTCAACAATAAAATTTCCAATAATTACGAGTGGATGAAATTTCTTTTCCAAAAAAGCATTCTGTGTCCATTCAACCAATTCCTGCATTTCTTTTGGTGTTAAAAATGACGAAGTCGTATCAAACAAGATTTGAGTCGGTTCACCATCGGAATTAACCATTGCCACTTTATTATCGGTTGATTTGTAGTTTCCACGATGAACAATATCTTTCTCGGTATATTTCAATAATTCTCTGTGGAAAAATTTGATTGTGCTTTCGGAAAAAGGGATTGACTTAAACGTTTCAAAAACATTAGTGAGAATTTCAAAATAGCCACGGACTTCTTGCTTGTCGCGATTCTTGAATTTTTGGATGGAAAGCCCGCGTATCACTCGCTCGACGTCTTCATCAGAAAGCTCCGATCCCTCAATTCTTGTAGAGGCGCCAGTTGAAGTGACAAGCACGGATTTTTTAAGTTTGCCAAGCACCTGTGAATCCAGCTTCGCGCCGGAAACCCATTTGCTTTTTAATAAATCAATTTCGTCTATAAGCTTATAAATATCCTGCGAAAGATTCTGTATTCTATTGTTGAATTTATTGTTCATAATCTTATATATATTATATGTAAGATTGTATAAGATTAAAAAAAATAAATCAAGGGCGGGAAAAATCGTACGCCACATATTTACAAAATTCCTATGTTTTGCAATACTTATGACAACAGTGCGACCCACTTAATTCGAATTGCTTAAACCCCGCCAGAACAATTTTATGTAGGGTCTCTTTTAAAGTCGGGAATACTCATTTAGGGACGATGGTAAATACTTTATTTTTGACTTATGTCGGAGCTTCTTTGCCGTTATTGCTTTTATTTACAATTTAGCAAGAACCATTTTTATCTTTTAGCCAGATCATCAACAATGAAATGATAGCAACTGAAATTGTCAGAACATTTGTCGGCAGTATTGGTGTTGCCCTATCAATGCCGATTGCCACTTATTTTGGAGCTTACTGGCTTAAAAACAAAAAATAGACGTAAAATAAGCTTTTTTAATATCGCTTGACTAATATTTGTCAATAATATACAATGGAACTATGATAATTTATCAGTTCCATCATATATTATCAATATGGATAGCTTAATCACAAAATTATACCAATCTTCAAAGACAATCCTAACCAATAAGGACTTGGCTTTAATTTGGCAAGAAAACAACGAGGAAAGTCTATATGCCAAAACTGCCTACTACGTAAAGCAAAAAGCCCTGATCAGACTAACTCGGGGAGTTTTTGCCAAGAACAAAGACTACAATCCGAAAGAATTAGCAATCAGTATCTATACACCGGCTTATATCAGCTTTGAGACAGTTTTGAGAGAAGCCGGTGTTATTTTCCAGCACTACGATACGATCTTCGTGGCATCAAAATGGCCGAAAACTATGACCATAGATAAATACACTTTTACCTTTAGAAAATTAAAAGATGCGGTTCTTTACAATTCCACCGGTGTCGTTAGTAAAGGCAACTACAGCGTGGCCACTCCGGAAAGAGCATTCTTGGATATGATTTATTTATTTCCGAATTACTACTTTGATAATTTGAAATCAATCAATTGGGAAAAGTGCAATGAGTTAGTAAAAATTTACAACAACAAGCAATTGATAAAACGATTGAATAAATATTGCAAAAATTATGCTCAATAGAGAAAAACATCAATTAATAATGGGGCAGGTTTTGAAAGACATCTATACCGATGTCACAATCAGTCCGCTCTTGGGATTTAAGGGTGGTACTTGTGCCTATTTATTTTATAACCTGCCGAGATTTTCGGTAGACTTGGATTTTGATTTACTGGTAGTGAACGAGGAAAATCAAAAAATGGTATTTGAAAAAATTGTAGCTATTTTAGGCAAGTACGGAGAGGTTAAAGATCAGTACATCAAGAGGTTTACTGTCTTTGCCCTGCTCTCCTACGGCGATGATGACCACAATATCAAGGTTGAAATTAATGTCAGAAAATTGGTAGAAAATATCCAAAACCACTACGAGATGAAAGAATATCTCGGTATCTCCATGTTTGTCGCTAAAAAAGATTATTTGTTTGCTAGTAAGCTCTCAGCTTTAACTCTAAGGAATGAAACTGCCATGAGAGATATTTTTGATATTCATTATTTTGCCAAAAGCAATTGGGATATTAACGCTGAAGTGATCAAAGAAAGAACCAGTAAAACTACCAAGGAATATTTGGCTGATTGCATATCATTTATAGAAAAAGTTAAAGACAATCAGATGTTGCAGGGATTGGGAGAGCTTGTTGATAGTGAAAAAGAAAAAGCGTGGATTAGAAATCATTTGAAAGCCGACTCTATATTCATGCTGAAAAATTACATGTCGGTGATAAAATAAAAATTATATGGTAAAAAAAGAACAAAAAAAACATACTCCGGAACCAGAAAAAAAATTCCAATTTGCGCTTAAAATCGGCTGGCGAGCCCTCGTAGAGGGCGAGCCAGCAAAGACATTTCCTAACTGGCGGAGAGGGAGGGATTCGAACCCTCGATACCGATTAAGGTATAACACCTTAGCAGGGTGCCCCTTTCAACCACTCAGGCACCTCTCCATGGATAAATTTATAATTGTAGATTTAATTCGTTATATTTTTTTCTTCTCTTTTAATTTTTTCATTTAAGAATGCTATTTTAATAGCATTCTTAAATGACTTTTTGTAAATTTAAATCTTTATTAATATCAAAAATAATTAAAATTTAATTATTTTTTCAATTAATTCTTTATCTTTTTTTTGGTCTATTTTTTCTTTAAGCATTTTTTCAGCTAATAAAATTACTAAATCCCCAATTTCTTTTTTTGCGTCTTCTATTACTTTTATTTTTTCTTGTTTTATCTCTTGTTGCGCTTTTAAAATCATTTCTTGAGTCTTTTGCTCTGTTTCATTATTTATTTCTATCCTTATTTTTTCTCCTATTTCTTTTGCTTTTTTTAAAATTTCTTCTGCTTTTATTCTTGCTTTTAAAAGTTCTTCTATTTTTTGCTCTTCTATTTCTATTCTTTTTTTTCTAATTTCTTCCGCTTCTTTTAAGCTTTTTTCTATTTTTTTTGCTCGTTCATCAAGTATTTTAATAACTGGATGATATAAAAATTTTTTTAATATAAAAAGCAATAAAAAAAAATTTACTATCTGGGCAAGCAGAAGCAATGGTTCAATTCCTAAATTATGAAATAGTTGAAACATATAAAGCAATAAAAACTAGAAAATAAATTTAGACGTTAAATAGTTTTATGTAAATTTAATAATTAATGCGACCACTAAAGCATAAATTGCTATTGCTTCAGTAAAAGCAATAGCTAAAATCATGGCTGTTTGAATTTTTCCTGAAGCTTCAGGATTTCTTCCAATTGCTTCCATGGCTTTTGAGGCTAAAAGTCCAATTCCGATTCCAGGACCCATTGCTCCCAAACCAATAGCAATGGCAACGGCCAATGATTTAAGATCTAATCCAGTATTAGGTTCCATAATTGATTCCTTTTTTCGCGCATGTAAAATTATACGCGATTTAATAAAAAATAAAATTTAGATTTTGGTTTATTTATTATTTCATATTTTTTTGTCAATTGTCAAATTTATTTATGACATTTTGCACGGGTTGAACCCACGGTTGGGCTGTTCTACAAAAAATAAAAATAATTTTGAAAATCCTTCTTTTATAAAGTCTCCCTGATAAGGGAGATTTAGAGGGTTTCTTAATTTCTGAAATCCCCCAACCCCCTTTATCAAGGGGGCTTAAAAACGGAAAGGTTTCTTAATTTCTGAAATCCCCCAACCCCCTTTATCAAGGGGGCTTAATTAATTTCCCTAACCGTAAAGAAATGCTCCTGCAAATTATTCTTTAATCAGAAATTTGGTAATTAATATTTTTCGTAAAAATAATTTAAACAAAATACAAGAAACAATTGAAAATTGTACAAATAATGTAAAATTTATGCTATCTCTATTTTAGAACATCCCAACCGTGGGGTTTAATCTGTGCATTTTTTAATGTTCATCGTGAATAATTGTTGCCATTTTTAAAAACACAAGAGTAAGCATAGCGAAAACTAAAGCTTGAATAAAGCCAACAAATAATTCCAAGGCCATAAATGGCAAAGGAATAATAAATGGGACTAAAAAAGCGATAACGACAAGTAAAACCTCTCCGGCAAAAATGTTTCCAAATAATCGGAAAGAAAAAGAAATTAATTTTGCTATTTCAGAAATTAATTCTAAAATGCCAACAAAAAATGTTATTGGACTTTTGAAATTTATAAATTTTCCAGCATATTTTAAAAAGCCACAAGCAATAATTCCAAAAAATTGACAAGCGAATACAGAAATTAAGGCTAAGGCTATGGTCATATTAAGGTCTGAATAAACAGAGCGAAAAAAAGGAACAAAAACCCCATTTTCTTTAAATCCAATAGTGCCGACTCCTGGGAATATTCCCAGCCAATTTGAAAATAAAACAAAAATGAAAATTGTTGCCACTAAGGGGAAAAATTTTTCTGTTTGTTTTTTATTGTTTGTAATATCCTGAACTAATTTTAAAAGACTTTCAATGAGTATTTCAATTACATTTTGAAATCTTTTGGGTAAAAGTTGTATTTTTTTTGAAATTAAAAAAGCAATAATTATTAGAATAATCATCGCAATCCAGCAAGTAAGAAGAGTATTAGTTACTGGAAATTTTCCAACAAAAAAAATTGTTTCTGGAGATAAGGAAATATGCATAAAAATAGAAATTAGTTTGTAGTTTGTAAAATAAGTATTTTGTGTTTTAATTTTATCTTTTTGACAAATTTTGTCAAATTTTTGTATAAAGCCATTCAATTTATAGTTTGTGCAATATTAGCTGATAAAAACCAATAAGTTGAATATTTTTTCATTTTTCCCTTGACATTTTCAAAATTGGTATTAACATAATTTATGTTATGCTAATAAATCAGTCTCAAAATACAAATGAAGAAGGAAAGCCTCCTAATCCTAAAAAGGAGGAGAATATAAATAAAAGAAAAAAATTTTTTCTTTTATTTATTCTTAAATTATTTTTTTTTTCTCGTTTATTTAAAAAAATAGTGGTTTTTTTAATAAAGCAATTTAAAAAAATAATTGTTTTTGTTTTTTTAAATATTCATAATCTTATAAAGATTTTATCTTTATATAGTTATAAAAGTTATTTATTTTTAAAAAAACAAATTCAAAAAATTTTAGTAGGGGTGGGTTTGAAACCAGCCCTTATTTTATTATCTCGTTATTCAATTTTTTTTGTTACTTTTATTATTATCTTTGTTTTGGTTGTTTTTGATAATTTAAAAGCAAAAGAGATAAATGTAAGCATGATTGGCCAAGAATCTATTTTTTATCATTTTTTAAATGAAAATCAAGAAGAATTTATTGAAGAAATAGGCATACCAACAACATTTAATTCTTCTGATCAATTTTTAAAATCTAATATCCAGCCATTTATAGAGGAACAGGAACAAAAAATTATAACACAAGGCGGAACTATTTTAGTTAAGCCTAATATTAGTGTTACTGTTGAGACGCCTCAAATTAGGACAAAATCAATAAAATATATTGTTAAGGCGGGTGATGTGATATCTGGGATTGCGAAAAAATTTAATATTAGCACAAATACAATTTTATGGGAGAATAATTTAAGCGAACGGAGTTTAATTAAACCTGGTGATGAGCTGGTAATTTTGCCAGTAACAGGCGTTGTTCATACAGTAGGAAAAGGAGAAAACCTAGGGAAAATTGCAAAAAAATATAATATTAATGAAACAGAAATTTTAGCGATTAACGAATTAACCAATGATAGTCTTAAAATAAATCAAAAAATAATTATTCCTGGGGGAGAAAAACATTTTCCTTTAATTTTTGCTAAAAAAGTAGCAATAAATAAAAAATGGGTTCCTCCTGTATTGGGAAAATTTATTTCAAGTAAAATTAAAGCAGGATTTATTTGGCCTACTTCTAGTTATAGAATAACGCAATATTATCATTGGGGGCATCCAGGCATAGACATAGGCGGAAAAAATCATTCTTCTCCGATTTATGCCAGTGCTGATGGAGTGGTAGCTAGCGCGATTTATTCAAATCGCGGATATGGTCGACATATTATTATTAATAATGGAAATAATACTACAACACTTTATGGGCATATGAGTGAATTTTATGTAAAACGTGGGGAAAGAGTAGAAAAGGGACAAGTGATTGGATTATTAGGTTCTACTGGTCGTTCAACTGGTCCGCATCTTCATTTTGAAATTAAAATTAATGGACAAAAAATAAATCCTTTGAAATATATTAGATAAATTGCGGATAATTTGGGAAAATAATAACAAAATTTTAATTGACTTTTAAATAAAAGCGCTTTTTTATTTTAAATATTTACATTAATGCAATGTTAAATTTCTATAAAAATAGAATTAAAAAAATATGAAAAAAGGATATGCTTTTAAATAATATTTCAAAAATTCTTTTAATGCATCAATGATTAAAAATTTGACTAGTTTATATTTTTGTGTATTATTAAAATAATGTTAAAATTTTTTTTAATTTAATAAAATTTAAACTCCTTTTTAAGGGGAGTAATTTTTTTTATGCTTTCTAAAACTTTTCCAAAAACCTTTTCTAAAAGAGTTTTTTTTAATTCTTCAAAAGAAATTGTTCCTCTTCCTAATTTAATTAAAATTCAAAAAAAATCATATGAATGGTTTCTTAAAGATGGACTTAAGGAATTATTTGAAGAAATTTCTCCTATTAAAGATTATATTGGCCGAGATTTAGAATTATATTTTAAAGATTATTATTTTGATGATCCCAAATTTGATGAGACTACTGCTAAAGAACGAAACATTACTTATGAAGCTCCCTTAAGAGTAAAGGTAGAATTAGTTAATAAAAAAACAAATAAAAATAAAATTCAGGAAATTTTTTTTGGTGATTTTCCTTTAATGACAAAAAGAGGCACTTTTATTATTAATGGAATTGAAAGAGTTGTTGTTTCTCAACTTGTTAGATCAGCAGGAGTTTTTTTTAGTTGTGAAAATAGTAAGGGAAAATTTTTTTACGGAGCAAAAATTATTCCTAATAGAGGGGCATGGATAGAAATAGAAACAGATGGAAACGGAATATTATGGGTAAGAATTGATCGTAAAAGAAAAATAGCAATAACAGCGCTTTTAAAAGCTTTTGGGTATGGGAATGATGAGGAAATTTTAGATTTATTTAAAGAATTTAAAAACAAAGAAGAAATTAATTATATTAAAAATACTCTTTTAAAAGATTCTACAGAAAACATGGAAGATGGATTAATAGAGGTTTATAAACATATTAGACCGGGAGATATGGCCACTCCTGATAATGCCAAAAGTTTAATTTATGCTATGTTTTTTAATTTTAGTAGATATGATTTGGGTGGAGTGGGCCGATATAAAATTAATCAAACTTTTAAATTAGATACTCCAATTACAAAAGAGAATAGAATTTTAAAAAAAGAAGATTTAATTAATATTATTAAAAGAATTATATCTTTAAACGTTAGTCAAGAAAAGGCTGATGATATTGATCATTTAAATAATCGTCGAGTAAGAGCCATAGGAGAATTACTTCAAAATAAACTAAGAATAGGGTTAACAAGAATGGAAAGAATTGTTAAGGATCGAATGAGTACCTATGAAATTGAGACAATTATTCCAAATTCTTTAGTAAATGTGCATTTGGTGTCCAATATTGTTAGAGAATTTTTTATGTCTTTCCAATTATCTCAATTTATGGACCAAGTAAATCTTTTGGCAGAATTGGAACATAAGCGACGACTTTCAGCCATGGGACCAGGTGGGCTTTCAAGAGAACGAGCTGGATTTGAAGTTAGAGATGTTCATTATACTCATTATGGTCGAATTTGTCCGGTTACTACTCCCGAAGGAACTAATATCGGATTAATTAGTCATTTGGCGTGTTATGCTGAAATAGATGATTATGGTTTTCTTAAGGCTCCTTTTGTTAAAATAATTAATAAAATAAAAAATAAAGCAGAAATAACTCAAGGCAAAGTTATTAGAGAAGATATTTTAGACCCAATAACAAAAAAAACTTTTATTAAAAAAGGAGAAACAATAACATTAGAAATAGCCAAAAAATTAGAAAAAATTGATATTAAAGAAATTTTATGCAAACCATTTAAAAGCGAAGAAGCGGTTTATTTAGATGCAACAGAAGAGGAAAAATATGTTACCACTTCAGCTGGTATTATTTTAGAAAATAAATCTTTAGAAGAAAAAGTGGAAGCAAGAATTAAAGGGCAAGCAGGGATTGTTTCTTTAGAAGAAATTGATCTTCAAGATATTTCTCCAAAACAAATTATTAGTGTTTCTGCTGCGTTAATTCCTTTTCTTGAGCATAATGATGCTGCTCGAGCTTTAATGGGTAGCAATATGCAACGGCAAGCGGTGGCTTGTATTAAAGCAGAATCTCCAATTGTTGGAACCGGAATGGAAGCAAAAGTTGCTTTGGATTCTGGATATTTAACCATAGCAGAAAATGATGGAATAATAGAGGAAGTAGAAGCATCAAAAATTACTATTTTAGAAAAAAATAATAAATCGGTTGTTTATCCTTTACAAAAATTTCTTCGTTCAAACGCTTCTACTTGTTTAAATCAAAAAGTATTAATTGAAAAGGGACAGGAAGTTAAAAAAGGAGATATTTTAGCTGATGGAACAGACACGCAAAATGGGGAAATAGCTTTAGGTCAAAATATTTTAGTTGCTTTTATTTCTTTTGAAGGAGGAAATTTTGAAGATGCTATTTTAATTTCTGAAAAATTAGTTCAAGAAGATCGTTATACTTCAATTCATATTGAAGATTATAAAATTGATGTGAGAGATACCAAATTAGGTCCAGAAGTTATTACTAATGATATTCCTAATATTAGTGAAGAAAAATTAAAAAATTTAGATAACGAGGGAATTATTAGAATCGGAGCTGAGGTTTTTTCTGGAGATATTTTAGTGGGAAAAATTACCCCAAAAGGAGAAACAGAGCTTTCCGCAGAAGAAAAATTATTAAAGGCTATTTTTGGCGAGAAAGCGAAAGATGTTCGCGATAGTTCTCTTTATTTAAAACATGGGGAACATGGAAAAGTAATAAATGTAAAGATTTTTTCTAGAGAGCAAGGAGATAAACTTTCAGCAGGAGTAATAAAAACAATTCAAATTTCAATAGCTAATTTACGAAGAATTCAAGTAGGTGATAAATTAGCTGGACGACATGGGAATAAAGGTGTTATTTCTCGCGTTGTTGCAATAGAAGATATGCCTTATTTAAAAGATGGCACCCCAATTGATATGATTTTAAATCCTTTAGGCGTTGTTTCTAGAATGAATTTGGGACAAATTTTAGAAATTACTCTTGGATTAGCTGCTAAAACTTTAAATTATAAAGTTGCATCCCCATCTTTAGATGGAGTAACAGAGGAAAAAATAAAAGAAGAATTAGAAAAAGCAGGATTTTCTAAAGAAGGGAAAGTTGTTTTGTGTAATGGAAAATCAGGTGAGAATTTTGTTCATCCTATAACAATAGGTTATCCATATTTTATGAAATTAAATCACTTAGTTGAAGATAAAATTCATCAACGTTCCATCGGTCCTTATTCTTTAATTACTCAGCAACCTCTTGGAGGAAAGGCTCAATTTGGAGGACAGAGATTTGGAGAAATGGAAGTATGGGCATTAGAAGCTTATGGAGCCGCGCATACTCTTCAAGAAATTTTAACTATTAAGTCTGATGATGTTTTAGGTCGTTCAAAAGCTTATGAGACAATAATTAAAGATGGAGTAATTGAAAAAGTAAATTTGCCAGAATCATTTAACGTTCTTGTTCGAGAATTAAAAGGACTTTGTTTGGATGTGGAATTGTTTAAGAAAAAATAAAAAAATAACAAGTAATCAGTAACGGATAAAATGAATTATAAATTTTCCGAAGTCTAATTGTTGCGGTGTATTTTCCTAAAGTCCGATCTCCACATTTAAACAATCTTCCAAAATTTATAATTCAAAATTTATAATTTCTTAAGGTCGGCCTTCCCCAAATTAAATTTATCTTTTATCTTTTTTAATTTTTAAAATCCCCCAACCCCCTTTATCAAGGGGGCTTTGAAGGGGTTTATTTCTTTTCTTGTCCCCCTGACAAGGGGGATTAAGGGGGTTTATCTTTTAATTTTTTTTAATTTTAATTTTTTAATTTATGTCCATCAACTTTTTTGATTTCAATGCCATTAAATTAAAAGTAGCTTCTCCCGAAGATATTTTAAATTGGTCGTTTGGAGAAGTAACTAAACCAGAAACGATTAATTATCGGACGCAAAAACCAGAAAGAGATGGTTTGTTTTGTGAAAAAATTTTTGGTCCAGTAAAAGACTGGGAATGCGCTTGCGGGAAATATAGACGCATTCGTTATAAAGGAATAATTTGTGATAAATGTGGAGTGGAAGTGGCAAAAAATGTTATTAGAAGAGAAAGAATGGGTCATATTAAATTAGTTGCGCCAGTAAGTCATATTTGGTTTTTAAGAGGGGTACCTTCAAAAATAGGTTTGCTTTTAGATATGTCCGTTCAAAATTTAGAAAAAATTGTTTATTTTGCTGGTTTTATTGTTACAGAAGTTAAAGAAGAACTTAAAAATGACATTTTAAAACAAGTGGAAGATGAATTTAAAATAATTTCTTCTGATTTAAAACTTGAATTTGATAAACAAGTAGATGAAATTAAAAAGGATATTACTCAAAAATTAAATCAAGAAAAGAAAGAAAAAACTGAAATTAAAAAAGAACTTGTTAAAGAAATTAAATTTTCTCAACAAACTTTCGCAGAAAAATTTAAAAAAGTAAAAGAGGCTTTAAAAACAACTAAAGAAGAAGTTGCAAATATTAGATTGGCAAAAGTTCTTTCTAAAAATGAATATCAAAATTTATCTTCAAAATATGGGAATATTTTTGAAGTAGGAATTGGAGCTGAAGCTATTCATAAATTACTTTCTGGTCTTGATTTAGAAAAATTAATTATAATTTTAGAAAAAGAACTTTTAGAAAGTGATTCTACTAAAAAAGAAAAAATAATTTGTCGTTTAAAATTAATTAAAAATTTAATTATAAATAAAATTAAACCAGAATGGATGATATTAACTGTTGTTCCAGTGCTTCCACCTGATTTAAGACCAATGGTTCAATTAGATGGTGGAAGATTTGCTTCTAGTGACTTGAATGATTTGTATAGAAGAATAATAAATCGTAATAATCGTCTCAAGAGATTAATAGAATTGAATGCTCCTGAGGTTATTTGTCGTAATGAAAAAAGAATGCTACAAGAAGCGGTAGATAGTTTAATTGACAATAGCGTGAGGCACGGGAAAACAGTCATTGCTTCTACTGGACAAAAAAGAAATTTAAAGTCAATCGCTGATATGTTAAAAGGAAAGCAGGGTCGTTTTAGACAAAATCTTTTAGGAAAAAGAGTAGATTATTCTGGTCGTTCAGTTATTGTTGTTGGCCCTAATCTTAAACTTCATCAATGTGGGATTCCTAAAACTATGGCTTTGGAATTATTTAAACCCTTTGTTATTTCTAAATTAATTAAACAAGAATATGCGCACAATGTTCGAAGCGCTGGATATTTAATTGAAGAAGGAAAAAAAGAGGTATGGGATATTTTAGAAGGAATTACCAATGAATCATATGTTTTACTTAATCGTGCTCCCACCTTACATCGATTAGGAATTCAAGCATTTAAGCCTATATTAATTGAGGGAAAAGCAATCCAAATTCATCCAATGGTTTGTGCTGCTTTTAATGCTGATTTTGACGGAGATCAAATGGCCGTTCATGTGCCTTTAACAGTTGAAGCTAAAAATGAAGCAAAAGAATTGATGTTGTCTAGTAAAAATTTACTTAAACCATCTACAGGAGATCCAATTGCTGTTCCTACTCAAGATATGATTGTTGGATCTTTTTATCTTACTTATATTAAAAAATTAGATCGTGACACATCGTCAAGAAAAATTAAAGTTTTTTCTTCTAAGAACGAGGCTTTGTTGGCTTATGATTTAAAGAAAATTTCTATTCAAGAAGTGATTAAGGTAAGGACAGAGCAAGGAATAATAGAAATGACTCCTGGAAAAATTATTTTTAATTCAGTGCTTCCTGTTGAATTAAAAGATTATAATACCTTTTTTGACAAAAAAGCAGTGGTTCAGTTGGTTAAAAAAAGCCTTTTTCTTTTTAAAGAAGAAAAAACAGCAATTTTATTAGATAAAATAAAAGAAATTACTTTAAAACATTTAACTCAAGCTGGTTTTTCTTGGGGAATAGATGAATTGCCTGATTTGCCAGAAAAACATAAAATTATTAAGTTGGCGGAAAATAAAATAAGTGAAATTCAAAATCAATTTAATGAAGCGTTATTAACAGAGGAAGAAAGATATAATAAAATTATTGAAATTTGGACAGAAACCAAAGACGAAATTATTCAAATGTGTAAAAATATTTTGGACGAAAAAAGTTCCGCTTATTATATGATTGAATCAGGAGCCAGAGGAAGCATAACTCAAACTACACAGATGATGGGAATGAAAGGGTTGGTTGTTAATCCAAAAGGAGATATTATTGAATTGCCGATTAAAAGTAGTTTTAAAGAAGGATTTGACACATTGGAATATTTTATTTCTTCTCATGGCGCTAGAAAAGGGCTTTCTGATACTGCTCTTCGTACAGCTAGCGCTGGTTATTTAACTCGAAGATTAGTTGATGTGGCTCAGGGGGTAATTATTACAGAAGAAGATTGTGGCGACGAAGAAGGAATTGTTTTAATGAAAGAAGCAAGTGAAAAAATAGGAGAAACATTAGCAAAAAGAGTATTAGGAAGAGTAATACTTGAAAATATTATTGATCCTAAAACAAAGAAAATTCTTATTAAAAAAGGCACATTAATTTCTTTTAAAGAAGTAAAAATTTTAGAAGAATTAGATTTAAAACAAATAAAAATACGTTCAGTTATTGGCTGTAGATCTTTGTCTGGAATTTGTCAAAAGTGTTATGGTTGGGATTTGGGATATAATAGATTGGCGACAATGGGTACTGCTGTAGGAGTTATTGCTGCGGAGAGTATTGGAGAACCAGGAACCCAGCTTACAATGAGAACTTTTCATACAGGGGGAGTAGCAGGGCAAGATATTACACAAGGATTGCCTAGAGTAGGAGAAGTTTTTGAAGCACGTTTAACCAAAAGAAAAGCTTTTATTAGCGAGGTAGACGGGAAAATTATTAAAATTATAGAAGAAGGGAAAGAAAAAAAAGTTTTAATTAAACATGAAGGATTAACCGAGGATACTTATAAAATTAAAGATGAAAAAATATTAGTAAAAAATGGACAAGAAATAAAAAAGGGAGATGTGTTGTTTAAACAGGGCAAAAAAGAAAAAGAAGTTGTTGTTTTAAAAAATGGGAAAGTTAAAATATTAAAAGGCAAAATTAAGGTTATTTTTTCTGAGGAAAAAATAAAAGAATATTTAATCCCAATAGGATATATTTTAAAGGTTCATGAAGGGGAATTAATAACAAAAGGTGATGCTTTAACCGAAGGAAATTTAGACTTAGAAGAGCTATTCCGTTTTAAAGGAAAACGAGTTGCGCAAAGATATATTTTAGAAGAAATTCAATACATTTATTCTTCTCAAGGACAAAAAGTAAGCGACAAACATATGGAAATTATTATTCGTCAAATGTTTTCAAAGGTATTAGTTCAAGATCCAGGAGAAAGTGATTTCTTAAAAGGAGAAATTATTTCCCAAACGTTTTTAAAAAAGATTAATGAAAAACTTATTAAAGAGAAAAAAAATATTATTAAAGGGAAAGAATTATTTTTGGGAATCACAAAAGTTTCTTTATTGACAGAGAGTTGGTTGTCTGCGGCCTCTTTTCAAGAAACAGCCCGTGTTTTAATTGATGCCGCTGTTTCTGGACGTGTTGATGAATTAACAGGATTAAAAGAAAATATTATTATTGGTCATTTGATCCCTGCTGGAACAGGATATAAGAAAAGTTAAAATTTGTAGGCGAATGGTATTCACCTAAAACAAAAAGGCATGCGCCCTTTTAATAATTATATTTTTTATGAAAATTAATCCAAATATTTTTAGAGGATATGATCTTCGAGGAATTGTTAATAAGGATTTAAATCCAGAAATTGTTGAATTAATAGGAAGAGTATATGGAACATTGATGAAACAGCGAGGTATAAATAAGGCGATTGTTGGACGAGATTGCAGAGCAACAAGTTTTGAATATAGTGAAGCATTAATAAAAGGTTTTTGTTGGGCGGGGCTTGATGTGATAGATATAGGAATGACTCTTGTTGGAATATTTTATTGGGGACAATTTTATTTAAATTGTAAAGGAGGGGCTTTTGTAACTGCTTCACATAATTCAGCTGAATATAATGGCTTTAAATTTGCTATTGATTTTTCAGAAACCCTTGTTGGGGATGGAATTCAAGAGTTAAGAGAAAAAGTTGAAAAAGAAGATTGTAAAAAAGCAGAAATTTTAGGAAAAATTGAAAAACAAAATATTCAAGAACCTTATTTTAATGATTTAATAAAACGGTTGCCAATAACAAAAAAATTTAAAGTTGTTATTGATCCTAGTTGTTCTACTGCCGGAGTAATTGCGCCAGATTTATTAAGAAGAGTTGGATGCGAAGTAATTGAAAATAATTGTAAAATTGA
The DNA here is from genome assembly GCA_002839745.1 of Candidatus Kuenenbacteria bacterium HGW-Kuenenbacteria-1. Lineage (NCBI taxonomy): Bacteria > Candidatus Kueneniibacteriota > Candidatus Kuenenbacteria bacterium HGW-Kuenenbacteria-1. The sequence continues at coordinate 10,490 of PGYQ01000007.1, read as the reverse complement.
TTCATCGTTTCCATTAGGAGTTCCAGATCCTACAGAACTTAAAGTTGCTGAACGATTAAGAGAAAAAGTAATTGAAGTAAATGCTGATATTGGTTTTTCTTATGATGCTGACGGAGATCGCATAGGGATTGTTGATAATAAAGGCAATATTATTTGGAATGATGTTTTAATTGCTTTATTTGCTACTGATATACTTAGTTATTATCCTGGGGCTAAAATTATGTATAATACGCTTTGTTCAAAGGTTGTTAAAGAAACAATTTTACAGCGAAATGGTATTCCATTTATGTGGCGCACAGGTCATTCTTTTTTAAAGAAAAAAAATCAAGAAATTAAAGCTCCATTCGTAGGAGAATTATCAGGTCACTTTTTTTTCTCAGCTGATTTTTATAACCATGATGATGGATTATATTCTACTTTGCGTTTATTGTCTTATTTATCAAAGACAAATCAAACACTTTCAGATGCAATTACTGTTTTGCCAAAATTTATTTCTAGTCCTGAAGTTAAAGTAGGATGCCCTGATAATTTAAAAGTTGATTTAATAAATAGAATTGCAAAAAGATTAAAACAAGAATTTCAAAAAGCTGAAATAATAGATGATGAAAGAGCTGGCGATGGAATATATTTTGATACTGGTGATACAATGTTTGTTATTCGTTATTCTCAAAATGGACCTTATTTAACTGTTAAATTTGAAGCAAAAATTCAAGAAAAATATGATAAATTAAAAAAATATATTAATAATTTACTTCATAATTATAATGAAATTGATTGGAAAGCTGGATCAAATGTTGAAGTTTTAATTGATTAAATGTTAGATAACGATTTTTATTGCAAAAAAAATTATCTTTGGGTTATCGTTGGAAATCAACTTTGTCATATTTAAAATTTGCTTCTATTGCTTCATTTAAATTTTTTACTGAAATAATTTGAATATCTTGATCTGAAAATTTAGTATTAGTTTGAGGAATAATAATTTTTTTAAATCCTAATTTTTTCGCTTCAATTATTCTTTTGTCTATTTGACCAACATTTCGAATTTCGCCACCCAAACCAACCTCGCCAAATGCAACTAAATTTGAATCTATTGGTTTATTTTTAAAAGCTGAAACAATAGCCAAACAAACAGCTAAATCAATAGCTGGTTCTTCAATCTTAATTCCTCCGGCGATATTAAGATAAACATCTTGATTGCCTAAATTACATTTGCAACGACGAGTTAAAACTGTTGCTAATAATTGCAAACGATTTAAATCAAAACCAGATGCTCTTCTTTGGGGATAACCAAAAACTGTTTTAGAAACCAATGCTTGAACTTCAATTAAAAAAGCCCTTGAGCCCTCCATTGTTGAAGTAACAATGGAGCCAGTTTCTGCTTTTGTTCTTTGGGATAAAAATTCTTTTGAAGGATTTTGTACTTCAATTAATCCCTTTTCTTTCATTTCAAAAACTCCTACTTCATTTGTTGAACCAAAACGATTTTTTGCTGTTCGTAAAAGGCGAAACAAATGAAATTGATCTCCTTCTAAATATAAAACAGTGTCTACCAAATGCTCCAATGTTTTTGGTCCAGCAACCACTCCCTCTTTGGTCACATGACCAACAATGAAAATTGAAATATTATTTTTTTTAGCGACTTCTAATAATTTTACTGTGCAAACACGCACTTGATTAATGCTCCCTGCCTCAGACGGCAATTCTGAAAAAGACATTGTTTGAATGGAATCAATGATTACTATTTGTGGCTTGTGTTTTTCAATTGTGGCGCAAATAATTTCAATATCGGTTTCTCCTAAAAATTGTAATGCTTTTGATTGAATGTCTAAACGATCCATTCTTAATTTAATTTGCTCAGCAGATTCTTCTCCTGAAACATAAAGAATGCAATTTTCAATTTTCAATTTCTGATTTTCAATAGATTCGACAAACTCATTGCAAGTTTTTAATTTTTGATTTCCAATTTTATCAACAAGCTGGAGGACCAATGTTGATTTGCCAATTCCGGGTTCACCGCCCAGTAAAATTAAACTGCCAGGCACAATTCCTCCGCCAAGAACGCGGTCAAATTCCTCAATGCCTGTTTTTATTCTGATCATTTCTTTTTTTTCAATCTTTTCAAAATCTACCACCTTCCCAATTGGCATTTCCGAATTTAAACTTTTAATTTTTAACTTTGAATTTTGAACTTCTACGCTCCCCCAAGTCCCACATTCATTGCATCTACCAACCCATTTTGAAAATTGCGCCTCGCATTTTGAGCAAACATAAATTGTTTCAATTTTTTTGGACATAAAAAATTTTAAAATAATTTTAAATTCTAAAGTTTGAATTTTAAATTAAATCCAGAAATTAATTATCTTTACATGGAGATACACTTATATGTATGTGTGTATCTTCTGGATTGACGAATTTTGCATTGCAGACATTTGCCACTTTTGTAATTATTTCTTTAGTAGAAGAATCTTTGTTATTTATATCAACAGCATATGATTGATTTGAGTTGCCTCCATAATGACAAGAGTTTTTATTGTGCCAATGGCAGTTTGTAGTTATTCCTTTTTTTGCGTCACAAGTGTTTGTATAATTTTTACATATACTTAAATTGCCAATGCAATTTGAATCACTAATTGATGATATATTTAATTTTATTTCTTTAGGTGTATGTATATATATACAATTTAGTAAATTTAAAAGATCATCTGAAGCATCAGGAAGTTGTCTTTGTATACCTTTATCAAAGGTATATTGAGTTCTAATTAATTCACCCATTACTGATATTCTATTTATTTTTATTTCATTATCACATGAACAGCATACAAAAGAGCGATCATGTGATAAAGAAAAACCTTTTATACAAGAAGATGGCTCTGGTAAAAAGCAAAGATCTTTACTGTTTCTACAATAATCTTCACAGGCAATTTTTGCCTGAGCTACATCTGCAATATTATTAATGTTCTCTTTAAGAAGAGGCAAGTTTGAGTTGTTTTTGATTATACTTAATTTAATTCCTGCATAGTTATCTGGGTAAGTTTTACAAATATCTAACCCAGATCTTTTTGCAGTAAAGCTTGTTTCTTTTGTCAATTCTGTTCTTTTAATTGGCGTTACGTTTATATTTTTTAAAATAACTAATTGAGGATTTATAAGGCTTAAAATTGTGTAAGCGCCTAAGGCTAATATTAAACCAATAACTGCATTGCCAATCATTTTTTTTGCTTGCCCTACTTTTTCTGAACTGCCAGCGGCCAATATCCAAATTACCCCAGCGATCATAATCATAAAAACAGCTAAAACGGCTGAGATAATAACAAAAAATTCAAAAATCGCGTTAATATATTTTCCAATTAATGTTCCGTCAATACCAATTCCTTTTCCTTTTTCAAAAATAGAGCCAGGAATTGTTACACTGGGAGTAAATTCATAAGGGTTATTTTGTGCCTTTATAATCGCAATAAAAGAAAAAGTAAATAATAAAAAAACAGCAAAAAATAAAATTGTGTATTTTTTAATTTGGAAATTTTGCATAAAAGATAATATTTCTAATTTCTTCATTAATAATCATTTGAAATTGCTCAAAAGAAATTGCGCCTTTGAATTTTTTTTGTCCAATAAAAAAATAAGGTGTAGCATCTACTCTTAATTCTTGAGCTTGGATTATATTTTTTTGAATTAAATCAGAATAACGATTATTTATCAAACAATCATTAAATTTTTTTAAATCCAAATTTATTTTCTGAGCTAAATCTAGATAAATATTTTGTTGATCTAATTGATCTTGATTTGAAAATAATAAATTATGATATTTATCAAATTGTCCTTGTTCTTGAGCGCAATAACTTGTTATTAAAGCATTTTCTGACCCATCATGTCCAGAGATTCCTTTCCAAATTAATTTTACTTGATTGGGATATGTTTTTAAAATTTTTTTTAAAACGGGATTTACTTTTTCGCAAGCGCTACATTTAAAGTCTCCAAATTCGATAACACTGATTTTTGCTTCTGGATTTCCTAAAACAGGGTCATCTAAATAAACAATGGGTTTTGTTATAATATTTTTTTCATCTAAAGTTTTAATGGGTTTTTCTTTAATTGTTGAAATAGCAAAAGCGCTGATAATTATTAATCCTAACGCAATAAATATAAATAAAAAAACAGATTGTTTTTGCATAAAAATTTATTTTAACTGTATCTTGCGCAATCCTTTTTCTTTGTCTGTAAAATATAAATATTTTTCATCGCCAGAAAGTATAATTTGATCAATTATATAGTCAGTATTTGCAGGAGAGGCTAATAAATAATTTTGTCCTGTTCGAGTGTCAATTTTATAAAAATCACTTGGACTTTCATTGGCTAATTCTGGATAAAATCCACTTCCTTCTGGTAAATTTCTCGGCACAGCACAATAAACCGTTTCGTTATCCGAAGAAAAAATACATTTATCAGCCCATGTTTGCAAACCAATCGAAATTCTATTTTTCCCTATATTTTCTCCCTCGGCATCAGCGATCCATAAAGTTGGATTATTATTTGTTACGGCATTATAAATACTGTATAAAAGTTTATCGCCTTTGGGGCTCCATTTACTTCTAAAATCTTGTCCTTCTACAATCATTGATAAAAAATTTTCTTTATTTTGTCCAACAAAATAAACCTCTTGTTGATCTATTCCAATTGATTCAGAATATAAAGCAATTACTTGTTGGTTTGGAGACCAGTTAACTTCCACTTTATTGTTGTTTTCACCCATTGGCTCTATTGCTTTATATTCTGTTCCATCTGAATTAGCGATTGAAAGCCATCTTTTGTCTGGATTGCTACTTGTTGTTTTAAAAGCAATACTATCTCCTTGCGGGGCAAAAGAAAAATCATTCCAATTTTTAGGCAAGGCATATTGTTTTTTTTGATTAAAATCGTAAACTATTTTTGCGTTATCAGGAAAATTTAAAATAGCCTTATCTTTTTTAGGCGACCAGTAAATTTTTTCTACATTAGGGTAAGTATCTTTTGTTAATAAAGTTTTAATTTCACCATCAGGAGAAAGTCTATAAAATTCCCCAGAATCTTTTTGATAATATAATAAATTAGAACCATTAGAATCTAAGGTTAATTCTTGAACATTTTCTATTGGCAAAGAAGTGATCTGAGTTTCCCCTCCTGTGGCAATAGGAGAAACTTTATAAGTAATTGGAATTTCAGGATTCACGGGCGTTATTTCTTCTATTTTTTGTGTAATAGGCAAACCAGTTTTTGTGTCAATTTCAACTATTTCTTTTGGAGCTCCTTCTCTTGTTTCAGGTAATCCTGTTTTAAAAATATTAGTTTCTGTTGTTATAGGAGCGGTTGTTAAAGGTGCTTGTTTAAAAAAGAAAAAATACAACAAGAAACCCAAAAGAGTTATAATTAAAATAAACAAAATAATAAGAATGGTTTTTTTAATAGTAGACATAATTAAGTTGAAAGTTGAAAGTTGAAATAGAAAAGTTAAAATCAACTTATAATCTGATCATTATATTCTTTTTTTAAAAAAAGTCTATATAAAATATTTTAAATATTTTCAAAGTTAGATTATTTTTTTGTTTAAATTAATATTGCTTTTATTCTTCTTATTCCCGCGCTAGAGCTTTCTTCTTTAATAATTTTAAATTGTCCAAGTTCTTTTGTATTTTTTATATGCGGACCTCCACAAAATTCTGTACTAAAATTTCCTATTTTATAAACTTTTACAATGTCTCCGTATTTTGATAAATCAAATGAAATGGTTGTGACAATTTTTTTTGCTTCTTCTTTTGGAAGTTCTAATATTTCAACTGGAATTTTTTCAGCAATTTTTTGATTAACTAAATTTTCTACTTCTTGTAATTTTTCTACTGAAAGTTTTTCTGGCCAATTAAAATCAAAACGAATTCTTTCAGTTGTAATATTACTTCCTTTTTGAAAAATTTCTTTACCAAGAATTTTTCTTAATGACGCTAATAATAAATGTGTAGCAGTGTGATATTTAATTTCCATCTCACTCGTCCCCGCAAGTCCTCCTTTGAATTTTTGTTCTGAACCTGCTTTTGAAATTTCTTGATGTTTTCTCATTTTTTCATTAAAATCTTTTTCATCAATTTTTATTCCTTTTTCTTTTGCAAGTTCAATTGTCATTTCAATTGGAAAACCGTAAGACTGAAATAAATCAAATGCATCAATTCCCTTTTCAAATTCTTTCAAACCTTTTTCAAGAGTTTGTCTAAATTTTTTATTTTCATTTTTAATAATTTCCAAAATTTCATTTTCCTTTATTTTTAAATTCGGATAATAATCAGAAAAATTATTTATAACAATTTTAGCTAAATCAAAAATTGAATTTTTTGGAAGTTCTAATTTATCTATAAATCTTATCATCCTTCTTAAAATTCTTCTTAAAACATAACCTGCTTCTGTATTTGAAGGAATCACTCCATCAGAAATAATAAAAACAGCAGAGCGAATATGATCAGCAATAATTCTTTCAGTTCTTCCATCTTTTTTATTTGAAAGTTTTCTAATTTCTAAAATTAAAGGTTCAAAAATATCAGTTTCAAAAACATTATTTTTTCCTTGCATCACAACAGCTGTTCGCTCAAGCCCCATTCCTGTATCAACATTTGGTCTTGAAAATTTTTTATATATTCCATCAGAAGTTTTATTAAACTCCATAAAAACATTATTCCAAATCTCAATAATTTTTCCAGACTTTACAAGTTCTTGAAAATTTCCTTCAATTTTTTCTTTGCCAAAGACATCATAAAAAATTTCTGTATCTCCTCCACAAGGACCTGTTCCTCCTGCAATCCAAAAATTATCATCTTTAAGAGGAATAATTTTTATATTATTTTTTATATTTTCATCTTTTTCTGAAACTTCTGCGATAATATTATGCTTTAAAAAATTTTCTTTCCAAAATTTTATTGACTCATCATCTTGTGGAATATTTTCATCGCCTCTAAAAATTGTTACAAAAAGTCTTTTTGGATCCAAACCTAAACCCTCTTTTTTATTTGTAAGAAATTCCAAACTCCATTCAATTGATTCTTTTTTAAAATAATCTCCAAGCGACCAATTTCCCATCATTTCAAAAAAAGTTAAATGACGACTATCTCCAATTTCATCAATATCTCCAGTCCGAACACATTTTTGAATACTAATAATTCTGTTTCCAGCTTGATGTTTTGCTCCCAACAAAAAAGGAACAAGCGGTTGCATTCCCGCAGTTATAAAAAGCGACGACGAATCATTTTCAGGAATCAAAGAAGCTGAAGGAATAATTTTATGTCCTTTTTTTTTAAAAAATTCTATATATTTTTTTCTTATTTCATTTGAATGCATAAATTATTTATTCAACACTTAAACTTTAATTTTGGTGGGAAATCTTAAACTTTGCGCGAAATTTCTTTGAAAAGAATTCTTGACGCTCGGGCGGGGCGGAAAGAAAAAGGGGTGTGGGGAAAATGAATTCCCGCCCCGCCCTCGCTTTCGCCACCGCCGAATTTCATGCCAATTTCATTGGCGTGCCGATAGCCTTTGTCTTGATTTAATTTTCCTTACTCCTCTGTTTCGGTCAGCGATCACATAATTATACTCATCAATCGCCTTGGCCAATGGTGGTGTTTTGCCAACCCACCTTATATCTTTAAAATATTCCTGCATTTTGATTAAAAATTGAATATAGTCATCGGCATCGCCCTTATTATCAATTTTATATATTTTCCTTATTTCCGTATCCCACATTACAAATAGTTTCGAGTTCTTCAACGCCATTATTTTTGACGCCCCTGTTTGTTCCGCAATTTTCTTCAATTGGTCATAGATATATTTAATGTCTGTTGCCACTATGTTATTGGTTAAATCAGTATTTTCAAATTGTGTGTTTTCTATCTTTTTGAAAATCGGATTAACCCGTTTTATAACTTCGTCAAATTCACGCAGATCAAAATTTTTCATAAAGTATCTGAAGCGTGCAAAATTCCAAGTAGCCAAAATCAAAATATACGCTTCAATCTCAAATCCCTTTTCTATCAAAACTTTTGCCCTGTCCCACAATTGATCGCGTGCGTCTTCTATTTTCTGAAATTCTGAAATTGTTTTTTCAAATTTTAACTGATTCATATTTTTAAATATTTTGCATCAGCAAAGCCGGTGCGTCGTCTATTTATTCTTATTCCTTTCAGCTAAAATTTTCAACATTTCAGAATTTCTTTTATTTGCTTCGTCGTCATCAATAAAAGCGACTAAACTGCCCAGACAAAATTTAATACTTTCTCTCATTTTTTCGTCTTCTATGTGCCATAGACCATCTTCAAGAGCTTTTTTTATCACTTCCTTTGGGTATGGTAATAATGATTGTGGGTAAACAACTGCCGGATATTTTTGCATTGTTTCCAATCCTACCCTTTCTATAATCTTGCCATATTCGTGGATAATAGTTTCTGTCTTCTGTAATGATTTTGGATTTAATATCTGTTTTATCGCGGGCATACCGACCTTATCAACTGAAATATCACGAGCTTCCTCGTCGTGTTCTTTGATATATTCTCGTAATGCTTTACTTGTTTCATTTTCCAAAACATTTTTTAATTCCTCTAAACCTCTAACATTTTCAATTGTTTCTAAAATAATATTTAAAATTATCTTGGAACTTTCCCACGCTTCAACTGCCGTTCTGATATAAAAAGGAAAAACGAACTCCCAAATTGTTTTTGTGGGGATAATACCCAAAATCATTTTCTTTGCTCGCACCATTTCTGGTAATATCTCCACGAAAACCCTTGAACTATCATCAAGTTTTATCTGGGAGTATTGCCCACTTGCATAAGTAATTTTTTTCATATTATTTTTTTATCTACCTCATTAAGAAAAACTTTATGAAATTCATTTAGCTTCTCCTCTGCCTTATCACCGAATTTCAAAACAAATACTTTTGTTAGCGTAGAAGAAAATGTATCCCAAAATTTAGGACTCTTGAAATTAAAATAACGGCTGTTAAACATTATATCCCAAAAATCAATATTCAAATCTTTACGGCCTTCTTTTGTAAAAACTCGCCACATCATTAAGCCGATACCTATCAATTGACCTATTGCGAACTCGCCACTTTCAAGGAGTTTACCGCTTACGCTTGGGAGCAATCTTGTCAGAATTAAAGCAACGGCAAAAAATATGATAGTCCATAAAATGAAACTTTTCAAATAAAAAGTGGCGGCAGATTTTTTGAGTAATCCCTTAGAAATACAATAAGTTGCTTTTGGAATTCCATAAAAAAGCGGAAGTATAATAACGCTATACCACCAAATACCTATAAAAACTCCTACAATTAAAAGTATAAATTCCAACATAATTTTTATTTCATTAAATCATCAATTGAAACGCCTAACCCTTTGGCGATTTTGGCCATAGTTTTAATAGTCGGGTTGGGCGTTGCGCCGGATTCAATTTTAGTAATTGTATGCAAAGTAATGCTGGCAAGTTTTGACAACTTGTCTTGAGATATACCTAATTTTGCTCGGTGTTTCTTTATGTTTTTTGCGATGATTGAAATTTCTTTTGACATTATAGTATAGTTTTAGTATGATGACTTTACAGATACCATTTCCACTTGCTATCATTAGTATATGAAATTTTTAATAAAAGGTCAAACAAAATTTTATGGCTTTGCGCCTTGCGCAAAGCCCGAATACCGAGCGACGAAGCCGCGAGGCAATCCTTCCCCAAAACGGCGAAAGTTGCGATTGGTGGACCATAAGGGACTTGAACCCTTGACCTCTTCCATGCCATGGAAACGCTCTAGCCAACTGAGCTAATGGCCCATAAATAGCTTTTTAGGAAATTAGTTTTTAGCTTTCTAGAAATTTCTTAAAAAGCTAAGAAGCTAAAAATTTAAAACCTAATTAAATGGAGACGGGCGGAGTCGAACCGCCGACCTCTTCGTTGCGAACGAAATGTTCTACCAGCTGAACTACGTCCCCCTAACTAAAATAGTTATAAATTACTTATTGCTATTTTATCATATAACTTAGCTTTTTTGCAAATTTAATTCTTGCAAAAATTTAATAAAAGCATATAATAAAACCAAAGACAAAGAGTAAAAACTAAATACTAAAATTGAAAATTTGTGAAATTTGTTTTATAAATTTTGCCTATTTTATTGTTACATTTTAATTATTAGGAAACTAGCGTTTAGAAAGCTAGAGCCTAAGAAGCTATTTTATGAATTTAGAAAGATGGGAAGAAACAAAAGAAAAAATAGAAAATAAGTTTGATATTGTCGCAAAAAGCGAAGAAAATTTAGAAAATAAAGGGAAAAAAGAAATCATTGAATTTAAAAGTCCTTTAGGAAACATAAAATTAGAATTTGTTATTCAACCAAAAGTTTTAGATAGAAAAACTCAATATTCTAATCGAATTGGCGGACAAACAAAAGTAGAATATATTTATTCCGATTCTGAAACAAGCAGTTATTTAAAAGC
>PGYQ01000006.1:38842-62097 GCA_002839745.1 Candidatus Kuenenbacteria bacterium HGW-Kuenenbacteria-1 | reverse complement strand
TGAATTTATTAATTATTTAAATGAGACAGAATTCCATTATTCTTTTCTTGGAATAAAACTAAATAGGAGTGCGGGGTCATAGTGTGATATCTATATGTTTGTATAATACTCCACTATACAAGTGTTGTCAAACGTCTATTTTTTGGCTAACGCAAAGCAAATTTTTTTATATTTTCTTGTATTTACAATATTAAAAATTGTAATTTATAAAATTGAATTATATTTATAAATTTAAAAATATATAGTATTGTATTATAAACGTGATAATAATATTATTATATCGCTAATATGCTTTATTTATGAAAATAATTAAAAAACCAGAATTACTTGCGCCAATACAAGATTGGACATCATTAATAGCTGCTATTGAAAATGGCGCTGATGCTGTTTATTTTGGTATAAAAGGATTTAATATGCGAGCAGGCGCTAAAAATTTCACTGTAAAAGATTTTACTAAAATAGTAAAAATAGCTCATAAAAAAAATGTAAAAACATATCTTGCCATTAATACTATTATTTTTGAGAATGAAATAAAAAAAATAGAAAAAATTTTAATTAAAACAAAACAAGCAAAAGTAGATGCAATTATTTGTTGGGATTTTGCTGTTATACAAATTGCTAAAAAATTAAAAATAGAAATTCATATTAGCACTCAAGCCAGTATTACAAATTCTAAAACAGCAGAATTTTATAGAAAGCTGGGCGCGAAAAGAATTGTGTTAGCAAGAGAATGTTCGCTTGAACAAATTAAAGAAATTAAAAAATATACAAAAGTTGAAATAGAAATTTTTATTCATGGAGCAATGTGTATATCTATTTCTGGGAGATGTTTTATATCACAATTTCTTTATGGGAAATCAGCAAACCGTGGCGAATGTTCGCAACCTTGTCGAAGAAAATATATAATTAAACAAATTGACGGAAAGGAAGAATTAGAATTAGGTGAAGATTATATTTTGAGTCCGAAAGATTTACGCACAATGAATTTTTTTGAAAAAATAATGGATGTTGGAGTTGACTGTTTCAAAATAGAAGGGCGAAATAGAAGTCCGGAATATGTTGCAACTGTTACAAAAGCATATAGAACGATTATAGATTTTATTTATTTAGCAAAAAAACGAGACAAAAAATTTCAAGAAGAATTAATTAATCTTAAAAATAGTTTGTCTAAAAAATTAGATATTGTTTATCATCGTGATAACAGCAGTGGTTTTTTCTTAGGCAAACCAATTAATGAATTAACAAGCTATTGCGAAAATCAAGCTATTCAAAAAAAAGTTTTTGTAGGTAAAGTTTTAAATTATTATAAAAAAATCGAAGTAGCAGAAATAATAATTCAAGGAAACAAAAAAATAAAAATTGGAGATATAATAATTTTTCAAGGACCAACAACAGGAAGCGTAGAAGAAAAAATTATATCTATAGAAAAAGATCATCAACCAATTTTAAAAGCGCAAAAAGGAGAAAAAATTGCTATAAAAATTAACTGTATTGTTAGAAAAAATGATCAAGTATATCTAATGAAAAGATATAAAAAAAATAAAATTTTAAATTATAAATTAAGCCAATTTTAAAATTTTATTTTTTTTCATATTCTTTTTATTGGTTATTTGATTATGCATTACTTGTTGCGATTTTAATTATATCATCATTAAAATTAAATAATAAGGAATGTAATAAAGCGTTTGTTTATTTATTTCCTTTTTATTTAATTCTTTTCTAGTTACAATTACACCATATTTTATTTTTTTCTTTTTCATATAGTCCGTTATTGCTACTAAATCTTTTTGGTTAATATTATTAGAAAATTTAACTTCTATTGGTAATTGTTTTTCACCAAAATTAACCAAAAAATCTATCTCTTTTTCACCTTGTCGCCAAAAACTCAAAGCTTCTGTTATCTGACTACTTTTATATTTTTGCATTAAAACATTATAAACAACATTTTCAATTATCTTACCAAAAGCCTGAGGCACTTCATCAATATGATTTTCCTTATAATGATTTAAAGCACACGTAAAATTTATGCATGGTGTATAAATTTTTTTTAAAATTCGACCACGTTTAATTAAACTCTTATGATATTTATAAAGTATTTCAAAAATATAACTATCTTTTAAATATTCAAGATATTTATCTAAAGTTAAACGTGATAAAGCAATTTCTCTGCAAATATTAGTCTGCTCAAAGATTGAACTAACATTATTTAAAAGATGTTTTACTATTAATTTAAACTCATCAGTTTTTTCAATATTAAAAATCCTAATACAATCTTCTACAACCTTACCAATTACTGATTCAACAATATACTCATGTCTAGCTTCAACTGTTGGCAATTGTCCAGTTTCTGGAAATTGCCCAGTTATCACATATTCACGACTTAATCTTGAAATATCTGTACCAAAATAAGCATTATATGAATTTAATTCGCCAAAAATATCAGGCAATTTCATTAAATCAAATGACTCAATCATTTTAACATTATTATTATTTATTCTAATAAATTCTCTAAAAGACAACGGAGGTAAATAATAATCAAAAATTCTACCAGCTAAACTTTCTCTATATTTTCCTTTTAATAAAATACTTTGCGATCCTGTAACAATAAACTTTATTTTCTTTCCAGATAAATCATAATATCTTTTTAAAATTGATTGCCAATTTTCAATATATTGAATTTCATCCAATAGAATATAAATTCTTTCATTTAATAATAGACTCGGTTTATTAACAACTTCTTTAAAATAAATTGACAAAACCTCATCTAAAAATTCTGATTTTTGAATTTGGATAGAATAATCAAAAAGAAAATAAAAAATATTAGTCGGCTTAACTTTTTGTTTTAGTAATTTACTAATTACTTGTTTCAAAATAGTGCTTTTACCCACACGTCTTAATCCAACTATATTTAACATAAGCGGATGTTCTAAATTTTCTTCGATTACTGCAAATAAATCACGCTTAGGTAATTCATCTTCATTTACTTTGTACTGATTATTAACCCACCATTCATTTTTTAAACTTAATTCTTGCCTTGTTATCATAAAATATGTAATGTTAAGTAAGTATAAATCTTAAATTTAAGTATACTATCTTTATGTTATATAGGCAAGTAATTAATTTTTAATTGATTTTCAATCTCCATTAGTCGGTTATATTTACAAACACGTTCACCGCGAGAAAGGGAGCCAGCTTTAATGTAATCAGCGCTTACTGCCACGGCTAAATCTGCGATAAAATCATCGCATGTTTCTCCGGATCGATGAGAAATAATAACTTTATAATTATTTTTTTGAGCTAATTTTATACAGTTAATTGTTTCTGTTAAAGTGCCAATTTGATTTAATTTTATTAAAATTGCATTCGCGCACCCTTGTTCAATTCCTTTTTGTAATCGCTTTGTATTTGTTACAAAAAAATCATCCCCCACGATTAACAATTTTGAATTTTGTCCATCGGCTGGCGGATTAAATTTTGAATTTATTTGTATCCAACCTTCCCAATCGTTTTGTTCTAATGGGTCTTCAATAGAAATGATAGGATATTTTTTTGTTAAATCTAAATATAAATTTATTAATTCTTCACACGATAAAATTAAATTATCAGCTTTTAAAATATATTTATTTTTTTCCTTATTATAAAATTCCGAAGCAGCCACATCAAGACCTAGAAATATATCTTTGTCAGATTTATATTTCGTTTTTTTTATTGCTTCCAAAATCAATTCAATCGCTTCTTTATTTGAATTGATATTTGGTGCATAACCACCTTCATTCCCAACGTTAGTATTATATCCTTTTTTAGATAAAACATTTTTTAATTGATAAAAAATTTCCGCGCCAACTCTAACCATTTCTTTAAATTCTTTTCGCGCGGGAATAATCATAAATTCCTGAAAATCCAAATTTGTATCTGCGTGCTTCCCACCATTTAAAATATTAAACATTGGAACAGGAAGTTGAAAGTTGAAAGTTGAAAATTGAAAGTTAGAAGAAATATATTTGTATAATTCTATGTTTTGGGATTTTGATGCGAGACGAGCACAGGCTAAAGAAACGCTTAAAATTGCATTGGCTCCTAGATTTGATTTATTTTCTGTTTTGTCTAAGTCAATCATTTTTTGATCAATTTTTTGCTGTTGAGTTACATCCATTCCTTTTAGCGCTTGAGCAATTTTTGTATTCACATTTTTACAAGCGTTTAAAATACCTTTGCCATCGTATCTTTTTGAATTATTGTCGCGCAATTCCATGGCTTCATAAATTCCGGTTGAAGCGCCAGACGGCACAGACGCTTTTGTTGAAATTCCATTTTCTAATTCAATCATTGTTTCAATTGTTGGATCTCCTCGAGAATCCAAAATCTCTCTTGCATAAATATTTTTTATTTTTGATGATTTGTTCATAATAAATTTTGGAAGTCCGACTTCCGAAGGATTATTTTTATTGCAGGTGTAAATTCTTTTGGATGTTTTTAAAATTGTTTTTTAATTTTAAGTCGGGAGTTCAATCCGAGTTATTTAAATATTTTTTATTTTAAAAGTCATTTTACCATGAATTAAAAATATTTGAATTTTCTTTTTCATAGAAATAATATTATTTTATTTTTAGTATAACAAAATTTTTAAAATAAAACAAAAAATTAAATTTAAGAAAAGAGTATTCCTTTTCTGTAATAATAAAATTCGGAAAAAATGTCGGGAGTTCAATCCCCGACATTTTTTAAAAAAGCAATTTTTAAAAATTTGTGCTATAATATTTTTAATATGATTTTAATATTATTTTTTATTTTCATTTTTGGCCTGATTATTGGGAGTTTTTTAAATGCTTTGATTTGGCGAACGCATAAGAAAAAAAGCATGTTAGAAAGATCTTGTTGTCCAAAATGTAAACATATTTTAGGGGTTAAAGATTTAGTCCCATTGTTTAGTTTTTTTTGGCAAAAAGGACAATGTCGTTATTGTCAAAAAAAAATATCATGGCAATATCCTTTAGTTGAATTTTTTACTGGAGTATTTTTTTGTTTGGTTTTTTTGAAAAATTTTGAAATGAATTCATTATCATTTAATTCCATCATTTTATTTCGCGATTTATTTTTTGTTTCTGTTTTGATGATAATTTTTGTTTATGATTTGAAATACAAGCTTATTTTAGATAAAATAACCTTGCCGGCCATGGCAATAGGATTAATGTTAAATTTAATATTAGGTATTTCTTGGCAAAATTTAATTTTTGGTAGCGGAATTGGCGGTGGGTTTTTTTTGGCTCAATTTTTAATTTCAAAAGGTCGATGGATTGGAGGAGGGGATATACGAATGGGAGCTTTGATGGGTTTATTTTTGGGTTGGCCTCAAATTTTAGTTGCTTTGTTTTTTGCTTATATTTTAGGGGCAATTATTGGAGTAATTTTGATTATTTTTAAAAAAAAGGGGATGAAAAGCGAAATTGTTTTTGGTACTTTTTTGGCAATTGGTGCTTTGATTAGTTTATTTTTTGGAGAACAAATTTTGTTGATTTATGGCTTATAAAATATATGTTTATAAAAAAAATTAAAAATCAATATTTAGAAGTCCGCACTTCGCATTTAGAGGTCGGACTTTCATCAAAAGGGTTTTCGATAATAGAATTAATTGTTGTTATTTCTATTATTGGATTAATGAGTACGGTGATGTTTGCTAATTATAGACAAGGGGAGCGCAATACTGCTTTAGAATATACGGCTCAAGAGATGGCGCAAGACATTCGCAAGGCGCAAAATTTATCTTTAGCTGGCGCTCAATTAAATGGAGAATTTACTTATGGATATGGAATTCATTTTGATAAAAATAACAGAACAGAATATTTTATTTATGGAGATGTAGGTGCGCAAAATAAAAACGAGAACATTCCTGTATATCAATATCACAATAAGGAAGATGAAAAAATAATCCCTAATCCAATTGTTTTGCCTTCTAATATTGAGATAAAAGATATGGATGTTGATATTGATATATTTTTTGCGCCACCAGATCCAGTGACTTATATTAATGGAGTTTTTACTGCAGGTACAAAAATAGAAATTAAAATTTGTTTTATAACAGATAATACTAAATGTAAAACCATTAAAGTCACAACAGCTGGACGAGTTGAAGTTAATTAAAAATAAATAGTTTATTGTTTGATTAAGGGATATTTTTTTTATTTATTAGCCATTAAAGAATTTAAAATTAACCTAATTGACCTAAACAATACTCAAATTCCAATGTCTAAAATTTTAATTATTGAAATTAGAAATTAGAAATTTTATATATGTTTTTTAATTTTAAAAAAACAAAAAAAATTATATTTTTAAAAAAGATATCTATGTTTCAAGAGAAGGGTTTTACTATTTTAGAAACAGTTGTTGCTTTAACTATTATTTCTGTGGGAATATTAGGAATATTAGAATTATTTACTCAAACAATTCGCAGTGGCGAAATAGGTAAAAATCAAGAAATTGCTATAAATTTAGCTCAAGAGGGGATTGAAGTGATTAGAAATAAGAGAGATAGTAATTGGTTAGATTCAAAAATAAACTGGAATTCTGAAATAGATGAGACTGGATATTATAAGGTTAATTTTAAAAACGATAATATTTGGGAAATAATAAAATTAGGAGAAGAATCATTTGAAAAACTTTATTTAAAAGAAGAAAAAATTTATATTCACGAAACTGAAAATAATATTCTTAGTATTTTTAAAAGAAAAATTTATATTGATAACAGTGAAACAGAGATTTTAAAAATCACTTCAACTGTTCAATGGACAGAAAGAGGAAGTGAACACTCGGTAATTATGAGAGATGATTTATATAATTGGCAATAGTCAAAAGTAAATTTTGAATTTTAAATTATGGAAAGAAAAAAACAAAAAAACAATAAAATACAAATTCAATATTTGGAAGTTAGACCTCTAAATGCGGAGTACGGACTTCAAAGAGGGTTTAGTCTTGTTGAATTAACTGTGGCAGTGGCGATTTTTTCTATGATTATAATTAGTGCAGGAAATATCTTTATTCAAATTTTAAAAACACAAAAAGAAATGCTTTCAAAACAAATTTTAATTGACGAAGGTAGATATATTATGGAATCAATGATGAAAGATATTAGAATGGGGTATGGGTTTAAAGATAATATAACAGACAGAACTCAAATTAATTTTACAAGATATAATGATAAAGAAGAAGATGAAAAACTTATTTCAACAGGTGTTTATTGTTTAGCAGGAGAAGATGGCGTGTGTGTTCAAAGCGGAACTTATTTAGCAAAAACTGGTAATCAGGTTATTTCTTCAGAAAAAGTGAGTATTAAAAATTTGGAATTTTATATTGATAAAACAAATCAACCTCAAATTACTGTCATTTTAACCTTAGAACCCAGAAATTATAGAGGAACGAAACCTCTTTTAAGATTACAAAATACAGTCAGTCAACGATGTTTAAAAACCACAAGCGCTTGTGGGGAATAAAACTTAAGAAATTTTGAATTTTGTCCGCCAGCTGGCGGATTGAATTTTAAATTAAATTAAGAAATCTACTATGAATTATAAAAAAATCAAAAATCAAATAAAAAATCAGAATGGGTCGGCGATTTTTTTAGTGGTTTTAATTTTGGCTGGAATTTTAGTTGCTGTATTAGGAATTAATAGTTTGGTTATTAAAGGGATTAAACTTTCTAGAAATATAGCTTGGTCAGCCCCAGCATATTTTGCCACAGAAACAGGGATGGAAAAAGCATTGTATAAAATTAGAAAAGTTGATTTTGAAGATATTCCCATAGGAGGCATGGATGGATCTTTTGATTTAAACGGACAAAAAGCTGAATGGAAAGTTGGGTTTAAATGTATTGATTATAGCGAAACAACGCCAGAATCACAAGATTGTATTCCAGAAAAAATTAATGATAATACAACAATAATTATTAAATCAGTAGGTAGCTTTAAAAATGTTAATCGGAGCATTGAATTGAGTTTTTGTCTTAGAAAAGAGTCGTGCTCTAAAGCAAAATAAATTTTTTTAATTAAATTGACGTTTAAAAAACAATCTTTTATAATAAATCTATAAAAAAAATATTAAGCATTAAGTTTATTTATTTATGCAAAATAAATTACAAAATTTAAAAAATCAAATTTTAGATCAACTCAAGATAGTAAAAACAAGTCAGGTTTTGCGTGATTTGGAAATTAAATATTTGGGACGCAAGGGAGAATTAACTGAAATTTTACATTGTTTAAAAGATTTAACTGTTCAAGAAAAAAAAGAAATTGGAAAATTGGCGAATGAAATTAAAAAAGATTTGTTTGAAAAATTTAAAGAAGTAAAAAATATTATCGCAAAAAATGCAGTAAAATCAGAAAATATTGATGTCACTTTGCCTGGAGAAAAAATACAAGCAGGTCATTTACATCCGATTACTCTTATTCAAAACGAATTAGAGGATTTGTTTGTATTTATGGGATTTATGGTTTTAGATGGACCAGAATTAGAAAGTGATTATTATAATTTTGAAGCGATGAATATTCCCAAGCATCATCCGGCACGTGATATGCAGGACACTTTTTATATTGATCAAAAAAATAAAAACAATGAATATGATTTGGTAATGCGAACTCATACTTCAAATGTTCAAGTAAGGGCGATGCAAAAATACGGCACTCCTTTAAAATGCGTGGCGCCAGGAAGGGTTTTTCGTTGCGAAGCGACTGATGTTCGTCACGAGCATACTTTTTATCAATTTGAAGGTTTTATGGTTGACAAGAAAATTAATTTAAGTCATTTAAAAGCAGTACTTGAGATAACAATTAAACATCTTTACGGTCAAAAAACAAAAATGCGTTTGCGTCCTAAGTTTTATCCTTTTGTAGAACCGGGAGTAAATGGAGAAGTAAGTTGTTTTAGTTGTAATGGGAAGGGTTGTCGGCTTTGCAAAAATTCTGGTTGGTTAGAGATTTTTGGCGCTGGTATGGTGCACCCCAATGTGTTAAAAGCTGGTAATATTGATCCAAAAAAATATTCAGGTTTTGCATTTGGTTTTGGTTTAACCAGATTAGCAATGTTGAAATATGGTATTAATGATGTCAGATTATTTAATAGCGGAGACTTGAGATTTTTAGAACAGTTTTAAAATTTGTTTTTATTTAGAAATTTAGAATTATAAAAACCCCTTTAATTAAAGGGGTTTTTATTTTTTTATTTACAAGTTTGAAAGTTATTGGCTAGTTTTTTAATTCATTTTTTTTCTAATAAATGCTGGAATTTCTAATTCATCTTCTTTGTTATTTGAATCTTTATCAGGAGATGAGTTTGTAGAGATATGAGAAGAAGTATTAATTTTTATTTTTTTTTCCATATCAAAAACTTTATTAGAAACTGAATGAAAAGCCGTTGGACTTATGTCTATTTTAGAATCATATGAAGTTTTTTCTTGATTAAATCCAGTGGCTATTACTGTAATTTTTATTTCATCTTTTAAAGATTCATCTATTATTGCGCCAAAAATAATTTTAGCTTCAGCATCTGCTGATTCAGTAATAATTTTAGCAGCTTCATTAACTTCATGCATTGTTAAATCTTGACCACCTGTAATAGTGAATAAAACCCCTCTTGCTCCTTCAATAGAAAGCTCAAGCAATGGACTATCAATTGATGCTTGAGCTGCTTTAACTGCTCTGTTTTCACCTGAAGCTTTTCCAATTCCCATTAAAGCTGAACCAGCATCTTTCATAATTGCTTTTACATCAGCAAAGTCAACATTAATTAACCCTGGGATTGTAATAATATCTGAAATTCCTTGAACTCCTTGTTTTAAAACATTATCTACAATTTCAAAAGAATCTAAAAGAGAAGTTTTTTTATCAACAATTTGTAATATTCGATCGTTTGGAATCGTAATAATTGTGTCTATTTTATCTAATAATTCTTTTAATCCTTTTTCAGCCATATTTTTTCTTTGAACTCCTTCAAAAGAAAAAGGTTTGGTTACTACAGCTACTGTAAGTGCTCCTATTTCTTTGGCTACTTTAGCAATAATGGGAGCCGCGCCAGTGCCAGTGCCTCCACCCAAACCACAAGTAATAAAAACCATATCTGCTCCTTTTAAAATTTCATGAATTTCATTTTGATTTTCTTCGGCTGCCTTTTTCCCCATTTCTGTATCCATTCCAGCTCCTAATCCACGAGTAATCATTTTTCCAATATGAAGTTTTTGAGATGCTTGGGAATGATGAAGCGCTTGAGAATCAGTATTAATAGCTATAAATTCTACTCCTTTAATTTTAGCTTGGATCATTCGATTAATTGCTGAACCTCCAGATCCACCTACTCCGACAACTTTAATTTTAGCAAATGTTTCAATACTTGGTTTTATCTCAGGTATAATACTTGGTTTTATTTCAGGCATAAAATAATAAATTAAAAAGTTAAAATTCAATTAAAATAATACTCTTTTCTATATTGTAAGTCAAAGTAAGTCTGTGTATAATTTTTTGCCTAAAATTTTTAAATATGATAATGTCAAGCGTAAGTGAAAAATAAAATTTAATTAATTAGAAATTTTTATGTCTTTAATTGATGTCATTATTATAATTGTTTTATTGCTATTTTTAATAGCTGGATTTCGATTGGGATTTATTCGATCTATTGGAGCATTAATTGGATTTATTGTTGGTATTTTTGTGGCTACATTTTATTATGATGTTTTGGCTAACCTTTTTTTACCTTTATTTTTGGGTAATTTAAAAATTGCTCAAATTATTTCTTTTATTTTTATTCTTGTTTTAGCTAGCAGTTTAGTTGGATTTATTTTTCATATCATTGATAGGGTTTTTAAAATTGTTGCTATTGTTCCTTTTTTAAAAACATTTAATAATTTTATTGGTGGAATTTTTAGTTTAATTGAAGGAGTTTTAATTTTGGGAATAATTTTATATTTATTTGGAAGTTATTTTCAACAATTTTTAATTAATTCTACTATTGCCCCAATTTTAATTAAAATGGCTGGAATATTAATTCCATTTTTACCAGAAGGACTAAAATGTATTAATTGTTTTTTAACTTAATTTTCTAAAAAAATAAAAAAGTTATTTTATAGTATTTTGAATTTGGATTTTTATTAGAAATTAGAAATTTAAAATTTCCATTATGTTTGATGTTCATAGCCATTTAAATTTTGATGCTTTTAAAAAGGATTATGCTAAAATAATTAAACGTAGTCTTGATAATAAAATAAAAGGAATTATTAATGTTGGTTCGCAATTAAAAACAAGCAAAGAAGCAATAAAAATTGCTCACGAATTTTCTGATAAAAAAATATATGCCTCAATTGGCTTACATCCAATTTATGTAGGCAATGAGGAATTTAATTTAAAAGAATATCAAAAAATTGCTCAAGATTTTAAAGTAAAAGCGATTGGGGAAATTGGATTAGATTATTATAGAATATCAGACATAAAAATACAAAAATTACAAAAAGAATTTTTTTTAAAACAATTAAATTTAGCAAGAGAATTTAATTTGCCAGTAATTTTGCATTGTCGCGGAAATCAAGAGGAACCATTGAAAGCTTATGAAGAAATGTTGGACATTTTAAAAAAATATTCTGATCTTTTCGGAGTAATTCATTGTTTTGGAGCAAATTGGAAAATAGCTGAACAATTTTTGCATTTAAATTTTTATATTTCTTTTACCGGGATTATTACTTTTAACAATGATAAAAAAATAGAAGAAGTGATTGAAAAAATTCCTTTGAATAAAATTTTGGCGGAAACAGATTGCCCTTATTTGGCTCCTGTGCCATTTAGAGGAAAGCGTAATGAACCTAGTTATATAAAATATATTATTCAAAAAATTGCTGAAATTAAAAAAATAGATTTTGAAAAAGTAGATCAAATAATAACCCAAAACGCGATGAAATTATTTAATATTTGATTTACAAAATATTTGATAAAAATTGTCCATAAAAAAGGACAAAATAAATAAAAAGGAGGAAAAAAATGGAAGCATTGGGCCGTCACTTGTTATTAGAATTATATGATTGTAATCCTGAGGCATTGAATGATGTGGATAGGATAACAAACACAATGACGCAGGCAGCATTAGCGTCTGGTGCAACTATCTTAAAGGTAGAGTTCCATAAGTTTGCACCAATAGGGATAAGCGGGATGATTATTATTGCTGAGTCTCATCTCTCAATCCATACCTGGCCAGAATACAAGTATGCTGCTTGTGATGTTTTTACCTGCGGTGATAAGATAGATCCGTATTTAGCCGTAGACTATCTTACAACCCATCTGGAGGCAAAATCTTCTTCAATTATAGAGATGGAGAGGGGAATTGTGCGTGCTAGAAAAAAAATAATCTAGCACGCACAATTTAATATATTTAAAATTATTTGACATATTTATTTATATATTTTATATTTATTACAGTATAAAATACTGTGGAATAGTTTTTATATAATTTTATTTTTATATATTTTTTTGTTTTTAATGAATAAAAATAATAATCAAAATAATAATAATAATTCTAAAGAATTTTTAGAAATGCAAGGAGAAGTAATTGAATTATTACCTGCAGCTAAATTTAAAGTAAAATTAGAAAATGGACATGAAATGTTTGCACATCTTTCAGGGAAAATGCGTTTGCATAAAATTCGAATTTTACCTGGCGATAGAGTAAAAATGGAAGTAAGTCCGTATGATTTATCAAAAGGACGAATTATTTTTCGGTTTTAATTTTATTTTAAAAGTTTTAAGTTGATTTTTATGAAAGTACGCACATCAGTTAAAAAAATATGCAAAGATTGCCAAATACTCCGTCGAAAAGGGAGAGTTGTTGTTATTTGTAAAAAAGCTCCTAAACATAAACAAAGACAAGGATAATAAAAAAATTTTCAATTTTCAATTTTAATTTTTAAAAGCTAAAAAGCTAATTTATAATTTATGGCTAGAATAGCAGGAATAAATTTACCAAAAGACAAAAGAGTGGAAATAGGTCTTACCTATATTTTTGGCATTGGTCAACCTTTGGCTGATAAAATTTTAGCTCAAACTAAAATTGATTCAAATATAAGATGTAAAGATTTAAAAGAAGAAGAAATAAATATTTTGAAAAATATTATTGAAAAATTGAAAGTGGAAGGGGAGTTAAAAAGAGAAATTTTAGTTAATATTAAAAGATTAAAAGAAATTAATTGTTATCGAGGAACACGTCATAGTAGAAGTTTACCTGTTAGAGGACAAAGAACAAAAACTAATTCTAGAACAAGAAGAGGAAACGCAAGAAAGACAATGGGAAGTGGTCGTAAAAATGCCAATGAAAAAACTTAAAGAAATTTTTAAGAAATTATAAATTATAAATTATAAATTTAAATAAAAACCTAGCGCTTAAAGCCTAGTGTCTAAAAGCTAATTTTTATGACTCAAACAAATAATACAACAATAGAAGAACAATTAAATGCTTCCGAAGCACAAGAAGAAACAATTTCAAAAAAATCTTCAAAAACAAAAAGCAAAATAAAGAAAGATAAAATATTAAAAAATATCACAAGAGGACAAATTTATGTTCAAGCAAGTTATAATAATACCATTGTAACTGTTACGGATTTATATGGTAATGTTTTAGGCTGGTCTTCTGCTGGCAAAATGAAATTCAAAGGTCCTAAAAAATCAACTTCTTATGCTGCTGGGGTAGTTATTAAAGACGTATTAACAAGGGTTAAACAAGAAAGAATAATGAAAGAAGCTAATATTTTTGTTAAAGGAATTGGTGCTGGGCGTGATGCGGCAATTAGGGCTATTAATGCTAATGGAATAATTATTTTGTCAATTAAAGACATAACGCCGATTCCTCATAATGGTTGTCGTCGTCGTAAACCACGAAGAGTTTAATTTATTTTATTTTCTAAAAGCTAACAGCTAAAAGCTAACAGCTATTTTATTATGGCTAGAAATTTAAATCCAAAATGTAGACAATGTAGAAGAAGTGGAGAAAAACTTTTTTTAAAAGGGGATCGTTGTATTTCTACTAAATGTGCAATATTAAAAAAAAATTATCCTCCTGGAATTCATGGAGCTAAACAAACAAGAGCTAAATTTTCAGAATATGGAAAACAGTTACGCGAGAAACAAAAAGCTAAACGAATTTATGGAATTTTAGAAAAACAATTTAAAAATTATTTTCTAAAAGCAGCAAAAAAGAAAAAAGAAACAGGTGAAATATTATTAAAAATTTTAGAAATGAGATTAGATAATATAATTTATCGAGTTGGATTAGCTAAATCTCGAAATAAAGCGCGACAGTTAGTAAGCCATGGACATTTTTTAGTAAATAATAAAAAAGTAAATATTCCTTCCTATGAAGTAAATATAAATGATGTAATTAAAATTAAAAAGAAAAGCGAAAAATTAGGGGAGGAAAGTAAAAAAGTTGAGAAAGATAAAATTCCATTGTGGCTTTTTTTTGATATTAAAGAAAATGTATATAAAATATTAAGTGAACCAAAAAAAGAAGATTTACCACAAAATATTGATACACGATTAATTGTTGAGTCATATTCTAAATAAAAAAAGTAATTATTAAAAAATTACCATGAAACTTAATTTAGTTAAACCAAAAAAATTACAGCGAGGCGACACAATTGGGGTGATTGCTCCATCGGCCGGCAACGCGAATATTTTTCCTCATAGAATTGAAAGTGCCATTAAATCACTAGAGCAGTTAGGATATAAGGTAAAATTTGCCACACATTCTTTAGAAAGAAACGGGTATGTGTCATCAGATCCTAAAAAAAGGGCTGATGATATTCACGAAATGTTTAAAGATAGTGAAGTTTCGGCAATTATCTGTACAATAGGTGGCGATCACTCTAATCAAATTTTAAAATATTTAGACTTTGAATTTATAAAAAATAATCCTAAAATCTTTATTGGTTTCTCTGATATTTCAGTTTTACACTATGCATTGATGAAGAAATCTAACCTACAAACATTTTATGGGCCATGCTTAATGACGCAATTTGGTGAATATCCAAATATACTTCCATATACTTTAGAATATTTCAATAAAGCAATTACATCTTTGGATTCAATTGGTAGTGTTGTCCCTTCAAAAGAATGGACTGCTGAAATTCTTGATTGGA
The DNA here is from genome assembly GCA_002839745.1 of Candidatus Kuenenbacteria bacterium HGW-Kuenenbacteria-1. NCBI lineage: Bacteria > Candidatus Kueneniibacteriota > Candidatus Kuenenbacteria bacterium HGW-Kuenenbacteria-1. Next base: position 46,946 of record PGYQ01000006.1, on the reverse strand, counting down.
CAATGAAAAAAGATTTAGAAAGACCAAGAAAATTAATACAATCTGATGGGTATGAATGGTTAAAGCAAGGTTCTGTTTCTGGGCAGATCCTTGGTGGTTGTGTGCCATCGATTAATCATTTAGCAGGAACTGAGTATTGGATTGATCCAACTGATAGTATTTTCTTTATAGATATACCAGAGGGATATGAATTTGGAAAAGGATTACCTGTCCATATCCTAGATGCCTATCTATCAGATTTAGACAACCTTGGAGTTTTTGAAAAAATAATAGGATTAATAATTGGACGTTCTTATAATTATTCAATAAATGAAAACGACAAACTAAAAAAAATTATTTTGTACTATACACAGAAATATAATTATCCGATTTTATTAAACGCCAATATTGGTCATTGCGATCCAATAATAACATTGCCATTTGGTGCGGATGTTATGATAGACTCAATACAAAATTTATTTTGTATTAACGAATCGTCAGTTATTTAGTTTTAGTATAAAATATGATCCCAGATTATTTACGTGATCAAATCAAGAATGATGACTTAAAATTTGGGACCGTTCATAACAAGTGTGTCTAGCTTTTTTATCTTTTTGTAATTTTCTTAAAATATTTTTGAAAAATTTATCAAAAAATATAAAAGAAATTTTAATAAAAGAGATTAATGAAAAATTAATTTAATCTTTTAAGGGTAATTTGACTGTAAATGTTGAAATTTTAAATTTCACTGTGTTAACATGGTGGTGTAGAAAAAAATAAATTATTTTATCTAATTTTATTTAATTTTTTCTAATTTTAGCCAATAGTCCATAGACTGTTCTATGGACTAAAAAATATTTTAAAAATAAAATTGATGTTTTTAAATGATGGGATGGGGATATTGGGATAAAAACAAAGCGGGATTTTATAAAATAGATAACCACTCAATTTTTTATTTTTTCTTTTTATTTTTTCGCAATTTTTTACGATTGTTTTGGCTTATTTTTTTATTTCTATAAGGTGATAATATTACTACGTTTTTGTTAAAATTTTTGACAAGAAGTTTTTTTTATGTTATATATGAGTATATTTATATAAATATAAAAAATATATTTTATTTATAATCCTGCCTATTTAGCGGTGAATCAGTTGAAGCTTCCTCCTGCTAAGATTGATGAACCAGTGAGTTTTAAGGTTATTCGAATTTTTTTGGATCAATCTTGAACGCTGATAGGTAGGATTGTGAATAAAATTAAACATAAAAAATGGAATTAATTTTTAATTTTTTACATAATTATCATCCAAAAGCGATTTTGTTTTATTTAGGAATGCTAAATATTTATTGGTATGGTTTGGGATATGTAGCAGGAATTTTTGGAGGAATTTTGATAATTTTAAAATTAAATAATAAAATAGAAAAAATAATATTGTGGGATTTATTTTTTTGGTTAATAATTTTTGGATTATTAGGAGCTCGGTTTTATTATGTGATATTAAATTTTGAATATTATTGGCAAAATCCTTTAGATATTTTTAAAATTTGGCAAGGTGGTATGGCTATTTATGGAGCCATAATAGCAGGGCTAATAACTCTGTTTTTTTATTGTAGAAGATGTAAGTTAAATTTTTGGTTTTTATGTGACATTTTTGCTTTTGCTTTGGTTTTTGGCCAAATGATTGGACGATGGGGAAATTATTTTAATCAAGAACTTTATGGATTGCCTACTAATTTAGCATGGGGGATTCCTATTGATCTAAAAAATAGAATTGTGGGATATGAGAATTTTGATTTTTTTCATCCAACTTTTTTATATGAATCATTGGGATGTTTAATAATTTTATTAATTTTGTTTTTTTTATATAAAAAAATTCCGCGGATATACGGAACTGGAAATATTTTTTTAATTTATTTAATTTTATATTCAACCTTAAGATTTATTTTAGAATTTTTAAGAATAGATTCTACCTTAATAATTTTAGGAATTAGATGGTCTCAAATATTATCTATTATTTTAATATTAATAAGTGTTAGATTTTTATATAGAAAAAAATATAATTTTTAAAAATTTATTTTTTGTGTTATAATTTTATCAATATAAAATTTATTATTTTGCGGTTGTAGCTTAGCGGTTAAAGCGCCTGCCTGTCACGCAGGAGATCGAGGGTTCAATTCCCTCCAGCCGCGTTTTTTAATTGCAAGAATTTTTTATTCTTTAACTTTATAATAAATTCTATTGCCAAATCTTAAATCAATATATTCCAAAGAAGATGTTTTGTTTTTTATTTCTTGATTTAAAACTTTACGCAAATTATTAATTTGTTGGTTTAAGTCAGAAAAGAAAATATCAAAATAAATTTCAAAACCATCTTTAGTGGCTACTCTTATTTCAGTTTTTTCTAATTTTTTATATTCTTCTTCTAAATTTTTTTCATCTTTGCTTTTTTCTGTTATTTTTTCTTTCTCTTTGGCTAAATCTAATTTTTTTAAAATAGGAATTTTAAAAAAATTTATTTTTATATTAGTTTTTAATGGTAATTCTTTATAGAGGAATAAAACTGATTGAATTATTTTTTTGGAAATTATGGTTTTTTTGATTTCTATATTTTTTTCAGTTTCGTTGTAAATAATAGGAATTTTTTTAAATTTTTCGGATAAAATTTCAGGCGCGCATTTTTTTTGATTATCATTTTCATTTTCTGTTTTAATATTAAGGTTATTAGAAATAATTTCTTTAAGCGCTGTTCCTTGTTCGTCAAGAAAATAGCATTTATCATCAGGAGTGATCAAAATTAAAGTAGAAATTTTTTCTTCCAAATCAATTTTAATTGTCGTTACTTTTACAGAATTTTTAAATTCTTTAAGAATTTTTAGTTTATTTAAATTATATTTTTGATTTAAACTGTCTTGAAGTTTTTTTGTATTGAAAAGAAAGAAATTTTTTTGATTAAATAAAAAAAATCTTCGTTGTTTGGTTTGATCTTCGACTATTTTTTTAATTTCTTCTTGAGAAATGCTTTGGGTTTTAGAAATTTCAAAATTTTGAATATCAAAATAAGGAGAAAAAAATAAAAAATTAAAACTAGCAATTAAACATACTAAAAGAAGAATTAAAAAAAACATCTTCTTTCTTTTTTTAACAACATTATAATAATATAGTTGAGAATTTTTATTTTGAGACGAAGATGTGTTTTTATAATTCGAACGATGATAATCTAATTTAATTTTAGATTGTTTTTTTATCATAAAAAAACTATTCAATTTTAAGAAACAATTTCTTTATAAATTTTAAATATCTAAATTTTTTACATTTTTAGCATGGGTTTGAATAAAATGTTTTCGAGGTAAAACATCACTGCCCATTAAAATATTAAAAATTTCATCTGCTGCTTCTGCATCCTCAATGGTTATTTGTTTAAGCATTCTTTTTTTAGGATCCATCGTTGTTTCCCATAATTGATCTGGGTTCATTTCTCCTAAACCTTTATATCGTTGTATTTCAATTGATTTATCTTTTGCCTCTTCTATATTTTTTTCTTTTTCTTCCTCGGAATAAATATAATTTATTTGCCTATTAATTTGCATTCTATAGAGTGGTGGTTGAGCAACGTAAAGATGTCCTTTATTAATTAGTTCTGGGAAATAACGATAAAATAAAGTTAAAAGTAATGTTCTAATATGCGCTCCATCAACATCAGCATCAGTCATAATAATAATTTTATTATATCTTAATTTTTCTAAATTAAATTGTTCAGCAATATTTGTTCCCAAAGCAATAATTAAATTTTTAATTTCATTATTAGCAAACATTTTATCTAAACGCGCTTTTTCTACATTTAAAATCTTACCTCTCAAAGGTAAAATTGCTTGAAATTCTCGATCACGACCTTGTTTGGCTGAGCCTCCAGCAGAATCTCCTTCAACAATAAAAATTTCTGATTTTTGAGTATCTCGAGTGGAACAATCTGATAATTTTCCAGGCAAAGTAATCCCTTCTAAAATGCCTTTTCTTAAAACGGTTTCTCGCGCTTGTCGAGCGGCTAAGCGCGCATGAGCGGATAAAATACATTTATTTAAAATATTTCCTCCATCTTGTGGGTGCTCTTCTAAAAAAGTACCAAAGGTTTCATTAAAAATTGAATCTACAATAGGACGAACTTCTGGGTTTCCTAATTTATTTTTTGTTTGTCCTTCAAATTGAGGTTCTCTAATTTTTATACTAATAATAGCGGTCAAACCTTCTCTCACATCTTCTCCTGTTAAATTTTCATCTTTTTCTTTTAAGAAATTTTGCTTTCGAGCATAATTATTTAAAATTTTTGTTAAGGCATTTTTAAATCCATTTAAATGCATTCCTCCATCAATAGTAAAAATATTATTAGCAAAAGTAAAAATTGTTTCTTTATATTCAGTTGTATATTGTAAAGCTATTTCTACTTTAATTTCATCAACTTCTTTTTCTATATAAAAAACAGAATCATGTTTTTGTTCTTTATGATAATTTAAATGTTTAACATAAGAAGCAATTCCTCCTTCAAAATAAAATTGATATTTAAGAGGAGGTTGTTCTTTGTTTTGTCTATTGATAATAATAATTTTAATTCCTTTTGTTAAATATGCTTGTTGACGAAGATGAGCTAAAATTGTTTCCCAGTCAAAAGAAATTTTTTCAAAAATTGTTGGATCTGGCTGAAAAGTAATTATTGTTCCGGTTGGAAAAATTGTTTCAGAATCTTTTGGAATTTCTAATTTTCCGATCATTTTTACTTTTTCTTTTGGTTCGCCTTGTTTGTATTCTTGAATATAAATTTTTCCATCTCGATGAATTTCGGCTTGCATTAATTCAGATAAAGCGTTAACCACTGAAATTCCGACTCCATGTAATCCTCCTGAAACTTTATATCCTCCTTTTTCGCCAAATTTTCCTCCAGCGTGAAGTTTAGTCATTACCACTTCTAATGCAGATTTTCCTGTTGATTTATGAATATCTACTGGAATTCCTCGACCATTATCAGTAACTCTAATTTTATTTTCTGGTAATAATTCAATGATAATTTTATTACAAAAACCAGCCATTGCTTCGTCAATGGCGTTATCAACTACTTCCCAAATTAAATGATGTAAACCAGTTATTCCTGTGCTTCCAATATACATTCCAGGTCTTTTTCTAACAGGATCTAACCCTTCAAGCACTATAATTTGATCAGCTTTATAATCATCTGATTTGTTTTTTTTAATTTCTTGTTCGTTCATAAAATTAATTCAATCGCCAGTTGGCGATTGAATTTTTATTATTTTTAAAACTATTAATGTCTAATTATTGGTTGTAGAGAGTGAAAAGATTCTTTTCTGCTTCTTATTAAAATTTTACTTTTATTTTTGCTTAAATCAGTAAAATCATCAGCTATTTCAATTAATTTAGCTGAGGCTGTTTCTGAAAAAGCCATAACTTCCACTTGGCAACCTTTATTTTCTTTTAAATAAGCAATTAATGGGCAAAAATCCCCATCTCCTGTTATTAAAATAATAGTATCTAAACGATTTGCTAATTTAATACTATCTATAGCTATGCCAATATCCCAATTACCTTTTTTTTCTCCTCCAAAAAAAATTTGTAAATTTTTTATTTTTAATTCAAAGCCTTGTTTTTGTAAAGCGTCAAAAAATCCTTGTTCTTCGACGGCTTGTGATTTAATGACATAAGCAATTGCTCGAATTAATTTTCTTTCAGCCACTGCTATTTCTAAAATTTTTCCAAAATTTACTCTCGCTTGATATAAATTTTTGGCTGAATGGTACATATTTGATACATCTATAAATATTCCTACTCGTTGTTCTTTGTGTTTGACCATAGTTTATTTTTTATAATTTTAAATTTGCTGTTAATTTTTCAAAACCTTCTAAGTTTTCTTTTTTGAAATATTTTAATAATTTTCTTCTTTGGCCAATTTTTTTAAATAAACCATAACGAGAAGAAAAATCATGTTTATTTTCTTTAAGATGTTTGGTTAATTCTTCAATTTCTTTGGTTAAAATAGCGACCTGAATTTCGGTTGAACCCGTATCATTTTTATGAACAGCAAATTTTTTAATAATTGTATCTTTTATTATTTTGTTTAGCATAATTAAATAATTTATTAATTAAATATTAAAGTATTTTCTCGACCTTTTATAAATTTATATTTAGTTTAACATTTTATTAATAATAAAACAATAAGAGGAGAAAGAAAATGATAAAATAAATTTATAAAAAAATAATCTGTTTTTGCAGGTTATTTTTTTATAAATTTATAATGCGCCCGGCAGGATTTGAACCTACAACCTTGTGGTCCGAAGCCACACACTCTATCCAGTTGAGCTACGGGCGCAAAAATAGTAACCAGTAATAAGTAATCCGTAACAAATAAACAGATAAAAGATTATTCTTAATTCATTTTTCTCATTACTGATTACGGATTACTTGTTACTTTTAAATTTTTAGTTTGTTAGAAATTCTGGGTTTTCCATTCGTATTTGAGCATTTTCTTTAGAAATAGAACCTTCTTGATATAATCGTTTTAAATCTTGGTCTAGACTAATCATTTGATCTTTAGCTCCGGTTTGAATAACTGTTTTAATTTGAGCAACTTTGTTTTCTCTAATTAAATTTGCTACTGCTGGAGTATTAATTAAAATTTCTCTAGCTGCCACTTGTCCCTCGCCATTTATTTTAGGTAGAAGTTGTTGAGAAATTACTGCGACCAAAACCATAGAAAGTTGAATGCGAATTTGTCCTTGTTGATGTGGCGGGAAAATATCAATAATTCTATCAACTGTTTGGGCTGCATTATAAGTATGCAATGTTCCTAAAACCAAATGTCCTGTTTCAGCTAAAGTTATTGTTGTGGCAATAGTTTCTAAATCTCTCATTTCGCCGATCATAATAACATCTGGGTCTTGTCTTAATGTATGTTTTAAGGCGGTATGGAAACTAAGCATATCCGTACCTAATTGTCTTTGTTTTATAATACTTTTTTCTGATTTAAATAAAAATTCAATAGGATCTTCCAAAGTAATAATATTGCAAGTTCGTTCATTATTAATTAAATTAATCATTGCCGCTAAAGTAGTAGATTTTCCACAGCCAGTAGGTCCAGTGACTAAAACTAATCCTTTTGAGCGCTGGGTTAATTCATAAGCGATCGGAGGCATTAAAATATCTTCCATTGATGGAATTTTTTCAGGTATTACTCTAGCCGCTAAACCAATATTATTTTTTTCAAAATGCAAATTAACTCTAAAGCGTCCAATTCCTTTTATTTCATAAGAAATATCTAATTCGCGTTCCTTGATAAATTTTTCTTTTTGGATTGGGGACAAAATAGAAAAAATTAAATCTTCCATTTCTTTTTTTTCTAAAATAGATTGATTTTCCATCCTTTTTAAATCCCCATTAATTCTTATAACAGGAGGTTCTCCCATCATTAAATGAAGATCAGACGCATTATTATTACAAGTTATTTGAAATAAATTATTTATATGCATAGAATTAAAGTAACTCGTAACAAGTAATCAGTAACGAGTAAAATAAAAAATAGAAAATAGAAATTTGCACGAGTTCAACTCCGTACTTTTTTACACCACTTCCGCTAAATAACATTTCTCGCAATAAACTATTTCTGGTCTATCTGGCGCGTAGGTTGTTTCAAATTCATTGGGACAAGGTTGATTGCCGTGAAAATGTTCAATCGTATTTTTGTAAATTCCATTTGACGAATGCGTTCCATTACATTGACATTTGCGATGCCATAATTTCAAAGGATTTCTTTGTTTGATTCTATCATAATGTCGACAATTTGGACATAATCTAGGCAAAGGCAAATTCATTTTTTTATAAAATTCTAATTCTGGTTTAATGATTTTAAACGCCTTAGTACAATTACAATTGACGAGGTTGAACTCCGTACATTTTGTATTAGCACATTCGATAATTTTATTTACAATGTCATCCTTAACATCTTTAATATTATCCGGCAAGTCCTCGGTTTTAATGTCTATTTGAATATTTCTTTGTTCTGGATCTTTCCATTGATAACCTTTTTCTATTGCTTGTTCTTTTGTTAAAGGAAAATATTCTTGAGCGATTGT
>PGYQ01000006.1:22032-38688 GCA_002839745.1 Candidatus Kuenenbacteria bacterium HGW-Kuenenbacteria-1 | reverse complement strand
GGGGAGAAACATTTATTTTTTTCGTAAAATAAAAAGTCATCGGGTTCGATTATAAATTTCTTTTCGCAATTTTGACAAATTTTAGTTTGACTATTCATATAATTCAAAATTTATAATTTCTTAAGTTTTGACAAATTTTAATTTGACTATTCATAAAATTTATAATTTATAATTCAAAATTTATAATTTCTTAAGTTTTTTTTATTTTTTTAACACTTCTAAAGCGGGGAGTTTTTTATTTGCGAGAAATTCCAACATTGCTCCGCCAGCCACACAAACATGACTAATTTTTTTATTTAACTTAAAATTACTAATTGCTTCTTCAGTATCTCCACCACCAATTACACTATAATTCTTAGAATTTGCAATCGCTTGCGCTATTTTTTTTGTTCCTTGATTAAATTTTTTATTTTCAAACAATCCCATCGGCCCATTCCAAATAACTGTTTTTGCTTTTCGAATATATTGAGAAAATAATTCAATTGTTTGATGACCGATATCTAAAATTGAAATTTGGGATAATCCATTGGAATTTAAAAATGCAATATCAATTTCTTTTAATTGTTTTTTAATTCCATTAATTTTTTTAATTACTCCATCAACTGGCAAAATAATTTTTTCTCCCACAAACGGCAATAATTCAGCTAACATTTTTTTTATTAAATCTTTTTTTTGACCTTTTAAAAAACTTGTTGGTAACTTTCCTACTTTGTATCCCAACTCTTTCAAAAAAACCAATCCAATCACTCCACCAATTAAAATTTGATCAGCTTGTTTTAAAAAATTTTTTATTACATCTATTTTTGAATCAATTTTTACTCCACCAATAACAATAACCAAAGGTTTTTTGGAGCTTGTTTTGATTTTTGTTAAAATTTTTATTTCTTTTTCAAAATTCAAACCCATTGCGCTGGGCAAAAACTTTGTAATTCCAACAGTCGAAGCATAATTTCTATGGCTTTGGGCAAAAGCGTCATTAATAAAAATATTGCCTAAATGCGCTAATTTTTTAGCAAATTTTAAATCATTTTTTTCTTCTTCTGGATGAAAACGAGTATTTTCCAAAAGAATTATTTCATTTGATTCCATTTTTTTTGTTTTTTTTTCAACTTCCTTGCCAATACAATCCTTTAAATAAATAATTTTTTCTGTTTTTAATATTTCTTTTAATTTTTTTGCCACTGGTTTTAATCGTAAATCTTCCATTACTTTACCATTTGGTCTACCTAAATAAGAAAGCAAAATAATTTTACAATTTTGTTTTAAAAGATAATTAATGGTTGGGATGGAAATTTTAATCCTGCTATCATCAGCAACAATCCATTCATTTCCATTTTTTTTCAAAGGAACATCAAAAGCCACTCTTAAAATAACTTTTTTATTTTTTAAATTTACATCTTTAATAGTTTTATACATAAAATAATTTAAATTATAAAAAACATTAAGATATTGTTTTATATTTATTAACCCATTCTAATAAATTTTTACCCGGACAAGCAGTAATAGCTCCAATTACTTCACAATGCCCTAAAATATCATTATTTTTAATGCCATAACTTTTTTTTAAAGATTCTAATATTTTTTTTAAAGACTCTAATTGTTTTTCTGATGGTTTTTCTATTTCAAAATTTCCAGCCAAACAAATGCCAATGGATTGGGAATTCATTTTACTTGCTCGACAATGAACTCCATATTCTTCATCTCTTCTAACTTGCCGAACAATCCCATTTCCAGCAATAAAATAATGATAACCTACATACCAACCAAGTGAAGATCTATAATTAAATTTTTTTTGATGAAATCTATTAATAGCATTTAAAGTGGTTCCATCCCTTGTTGTGGCTGAATGATGAATAATAATAAAAGAATTTGTTTTCATAAAAAAATATTTAATTTTAATAGTTCTTTATAAAAAAATAATTGATAAAATATATCAAATATTCTTTTATTTTTTTATAATATCATATTTTTTAATAAAATAAAAGGGGCGCATAAAACGCCATTACAAAATGTAAAATAAAAAAATGTTTGAGTGTTAAGGCTCAAACATTAAAAAAATAAAAATAAACGAACTAATTTTATTTCAGAATAAGAAAAATCGTTACCCAAAATTTCTTTGACCAAAGATAATTTAAAATCATCGGTTTGTTGAAAAGCTATTTTAATTTTTTCAAAACGTTCTTTTGGTGGTCGTAAATATTCCAAATTAATTTTTTCTTTTTGGCTAACCATTTTTTCTAAATGACTAATAATTGTATCCTCGGTTAAACCTCTATGTTTAGCTATTTCTTTAATTAAAAATTTTTGATAAACAAGTTTTTTAGTTTTTTCAAAAGTAGATTCTTTGTCTTTTTTTTGCGAAAAATATATTTTATTTTGTTCAACACTTGTCAAAGAATTTAAAAATTGTTTTTGCTTTTTTTCTTTTTCCCATATTTTCATTTCTCTTAAATCTTTAACTAATTCCTGTGACCTTTGTTCTAATATTTTATCTTTTTCTAAAATTTTTGAATCAACCATCAAAGCCAATTCATTTATTCCTATTAATTTCAACCCAGCAAGCGAATGTAATCGAGAAAGCGCCACATAACCCATTCCTTTAATAAAGGATTTTGAAAGATCAATTTCGGCCGAATCAAGATTCATACCCTGACTTTTGTGTATAGTAATTGCCCAAGCCAGACGAATAGGTAATTGGTTAATCTCGGCGATAATAAATTCATTTTCTTCAATTGTCCATTTTGTATTTTCAACCATAATATGTTCGCCGTTCGCAATTTGTATAACAGGCAAACCATCTGCGTCAAATTTAATAACATGACCCAATGTGCCATTTACATAACCCTTATCAAAATTATTTTTTACAAACATCACTTTTGCTCCTTTTTTAAGTATTAATTTTTCAGGCGCTAAACATCCTTTTTTAAGCGCGTCAATAACATCTTTATTCCCCCTTGCTTCCATATAATAGATAATTTCTTTTTCATTTATTTTGGCTAATTCAAAAGTATTAATGGCATCAACATCTATATTGTGTGTATAAAGTTTGGTGATAGCAGTAGAAAAAAATTTTTCTTTATTGTTTCTATTGGCTAATATTTTTTTAGATTCATAAATTTCATTTTTTCGAATATGATTTAACAAAGTAAGCAAGTCGCCTTTTCCTTGACGATGTTGTTCTTCTAAATAACATATTTTTATATCCATATTTTCCCAAATTTCTGAATCAAAAACAAATTTGGGTTTTTCTTTTTTTTGAATTGGGGGTAATTGAAAAAAATCGCCAGAACATATAATTTGTATGCCTGCAAAAGGCTCTGGATTATTTTTGAATGCCTGACAAATATGGTGAATTAAATCAAATTGATAACTATGAAGCATTGATATTTCGTCAATAATTAATACGCCAACATTTTTAAATCTTTTTTTTAGATAAGGTTTTTTTAAAAGCATTTGAAGATCTTTTGTTGTAAGATTTTCTTTAATACCCATGCCTGACCATGAGTGAATGGTAATTCCTCCCATATGAGTTGCGGCAATTCCAGTGGAGGCGGTGATTGCCACTGCTTTGTGATTTTTTTTTAAATAATTAATATATTTGTTTAACAAAAAAGTTTTCCCGCTACCAGCCGGACCAGTAAGAAAAACATTGTGTCCCAGTTTTAATATATCAAACGCTTCTTCTTGAGTCATAATTTTTTTATTATACTCTTTTTAAAAATAAGATAAATAATCTATTTTAAAGAAACTATAAAAGTTAGGAGTAAAAAACAATGCTGGGAGTTGAACTTCCGACATATTAATTATTTTATTTACTTTTTATTATTTTTTTGTATACTTAATACTTAAGTAAGCTGGATGATCGCTCTGTATCTTTAAAAATATGGAGAGGAAAGTCCGAACATTCTTTTCTTTTCTCTTTTTTAAAAAGAAGAAGATTAAAAGAGTAGCAGGTAACGCCTGTCGGTCGTGAGACTAGAGGTGCGAGCAGAGACGTTTTGATTTGAAAAAATCAAGACATTCTATTTTATAAAAAATAGGATGAGCCTTTGAAATAAATTTAGAAATTTTTCTAAACAAAATCAGAGGGTGAAACGGCTAAATCCTTACTTGGATGCAAGGGCAAATTTGGTAGCCCGCTTGATTCCGATGGCAACATCGGAGCTAGATAGATGATCATCACTCCGAAATTTTTTGGGGAACAGAATTCGGCTTATAGGCTTACTTAATAAAATTTTAAATTTTGCCCACCCCGCCTTTCATTTACTAAAGTTTGTTGATTTAAATTATTTAACAGATACAGCAATAATTATTAGTAAACTATTTAATATGAGGTCGGGCTGGGGAATTTTAAATTATAAATGAATGTTATAATTTCTTTAATTTTTTTATGAAAAAAATTGAACTTTTTTTTGCTGTAATTTTAATCCCAATTGATTTTTTAATGATTCTATTGGCTGGAACAACAGCCTATTTTTTAAGATTCGAGACCTTTTTAAAAGATATTTATCCAGCTACATCCATTTGGACATATAAAGTATATTTGGGATTAATGTTTATTTTGGCTCTTATTTGGGTCATTGTTTTTGCTTTAGGAAAACTTTATAATATATATAATATTCGAAGAAAAATTTCGGATGAATTTTTGAAAATTTTTAGCGCCGTTTCAATAGGAATGATTATTATTATTATCTATATTTTTTTCTACAAAGAATTATTTGCCTCTCGTTTTCTTGTTCTTTCTATTTGGATATTAAGCATTTTTTATATTTTTATTGGCCGTTTATTAATTCGATTTTTACAAAAATGTCTTTACAAATTTAATTATGGAATTCATCGAATAATAATTATTGGCGAAAAAAGAGAAGCGGAAAACATTGCTTCTGAATTATATAAAAAACCAACATTGGGTTATAAAATCGTTGACCGAATAAAAAATATCAATCAAAACGATTTAGAAAATCAATTATTAAAAATAAAAGAATCTTTAAATGTAGATGAAATTATTCAAGCTGACACAAATTTATCCAAAGAAATAAACCAACAAATAATGGAATTTTGCAAAGAACATCATCTTATTTTTAAATATGCAGCCGATCTTTTTAATGCTCAAACTTCAAACATTGAAATTGATACTATCGCTGGAATTCCAATTATAGAAATTAAAAAAACAACATTAGACGGTTGGGGAAGAATTATAAAAAGAATTTTTGATATTATTGGTAGTTTTATTCTTATTGTTATTTTTTCTTTTCCAATGGCTTTAACAGCCATTGCTATTAAAATAGATTCAAAAGGTCCAATATTTTTTAAATATAAACGAGTAGGACAAAAAGGACAACCTTTTACTTATTTTAAATTTAGATCAATGATTGATAAAGCACATGACTTAAGATACACAAAAGAATGGTTGGAAAAAAATATCAGAAATGATGGCCCAATGATAAAATTTGAAAACGATCCCAGAGTTACAAAAGTAGGAAAATTTATTCGTAAATTAAGCGTTGATGAATTGGCTGAACTTTTTCTTGTTTTTATAGGGAAAATGAGTTTAGTTGGTCCGCGTCCTCATGAAATTGAAGAGGTTGAAAAATATCAAAAACATCATAAAAGACTTTTAGATATTAAGCCGGGTATGACTGGAATGTCGCAAGTTAGTGGTCGTTCTGATTTGGATTTTGAAGAAGAAGTGCGACTTGATACTTATTACATTGAAAATTGGTCTTTGTTATTGGATTTAAAAATTTTATTCAAAACCCCCTTGGCTGTTTTTAAAAACAGAAAAACCAGTTAAGAAATTATAAATTTTAAATTATAAATTTTGAATTAAAGAAAAGTTAAGAAATTTTAAATTATAAATTAACTTTCTAATTAGGAAAGTTAATTCTTGAAAATTATATAATTTTAATAAATTTATGGGCAGTTATATTGAATTAAATGACATCTTACAAATTACTACGGAACAAGGTTTTCCAGAAGTTATTTTAAACCTTAAAAAACACAAAAGCTCGTTAATAAAACTTGAAAATATGGCTGGTCAAATTTTTGAGTTTTATAATAAATCTGGCGCAAGAATTTTTCATTTACCACCAACACGATGCTTTCTTGTTCATAATATTAATAAGAAATGGTTATATTGGGGCAAAATTTTTATGCTTGAGCAAAACCATACATAGTAACAATAAAGACGTACAGACAACTTCTGGAAAATATAAAATTATTGAAATTTACGATCCAGAATATCAAATACAAATAACCAAACACGAGGCACCAAAAGGTAAGAGTTATTTTTAATGTTACTTATTACTATTTTTATAAATCCAGAATTTTCTACTAAAGTAGAAAATAATTGACATTTTTTTTGACTACAGTATAATATTCTGGAATTTATAAAATTTTAATATTTTAAAAAATATGATAAAAAATCGATATTTACATTTCCCAATAGTTTCTGATTTAAAAAATAAAATGGTTTTTATTGGAGGACCCAGGCAAGTAGGGAAAACCACATTGTCTCAATATATTGGTGCGAATAATTATAAAAAATATACTTATCTTAATTGGGATAATCGCGAAGATCAAAAAATAATTTTACAAAAAAAATTTGATGCTGAATCTACTCTAATTATTTTTGATGAAATTCATAAATATAAACAATGGAAAAATTATATCAAAGGAGAATTTGATAAATATAAGGAAAAATTTCATATTTTAGTTACTGGTAGCGCTCGACTTGATTTATATAGAAAAGGCGGAGATTCTCTTATGGGTAGATATCATTATTATCGACTTCATCCGTTTTCTTTAGCCGAAGTATTGCAAATAAAACCAAATATAAAAATATCAAAAGAATTATTTTTTTCTACTGTTAAAAAGAATATAGCGAAAACATTTACAGATTTATTAATTTTTGGCGGTTTCCCAGAACCATTTATTAAAAAGGATCAAAAAATATTGCGTCGATTTCATAATGAGCGTTTAGATAGATTAATTAAGGAAGATATTCGAGACATAGAGCAAGTACGCGATTTATCAGCCTTGCAAATATTAGTAGAAATTTTACCAGAAAAAGTTGGATCACTTTTGTCATTAAATGCTTTGCGAGAAGATTTACAAGTGGCTCATAAAACAATTTCTTTATGGATGGATATTTTAGAAAGATTTTACTATCATTTTAGAATTTATCCTTATTCTGCCAGCACTATTAAATCTTTACGTAAAGAACCCAAAATGTATTTATGGGATTGGTCGCAGATTCAAAATAAAGGTAGTAAATTAGAAAATATAATTGCGTCTCATTTATTAAAAATGTCTCATTTTTTATATGATACTGAAGGATATAAAATTGAATTATGTTTTTTACATGATATAGAAGGCAGAGAAGTTGATTTTTTAATTACTGTAAATAAAAAACCTTGGTTTGTAGTAGAAGTTAAAACATCAGACAATAAACCATCAAAACATTTAAAATATTTTATTAAAAAATTAAATATTCCCTTTGCTTATCAAGTGGTAAAACAATCTGGAATTGATTTTTGGCAAGATAAAATTCGAGTAATCAGCGCTGATAAATTTCTAAGTGGTTTGATATAATTTAAATTAAAACTTAATAAGTTTATATATAAATAGAAATTAAATTTAATAATCAGGAATCGCATAAATTATAAAAATAAAAGAAGCAAAATTTTTTATAATTCTGCTTCTTTTATTATTTAATTTAATTTTAAATGCCGAAGATCGGACTTGAACCGATATGAGCAAAGCTCACGGGTTTTTGAGACCCGCGTGTCTACCAATTTCACCACTTCGGCAGAATTACTATTACTTATCGGTCTATTATTTACTTACTTTTAATTGACATTAACACTTCTTCTATTTTATCAACTATTTCCTGAGGAGAAAAATGAGCCTTAATAAGATAATCATTGGCGCCCAATGCTAATCCTTTATCTATATCTTCTTTTTGTCCTAAATTACTTAATAAAACTATTGGAATTGAAGCTGTCGCTAGATCCTTTTTAAGGGTTTTTAAAACTTCAAATCCATTAATACCTGGTAAAATAATATCTAATAATATTAAATCTGGCTGATTTTTTTTTGCTTCTTCTATACCTTTATTTCCATCTTCTGCTAAAAAAACTTCAAATTCTTTTTGTTCTAATTTTTTTTGACAAAGTTTTCTTAAAAAAAAATCATCTTCCACAATTAAAATTTTTATTTTGTTTGTCATAAAATTAATTAAAAATTTAAATAATTATTTTTTAAAAAATTATTCACTTTATCCACTATTTCTTTTGCCGTAAGATTAACCTTAAGCAAATAATCACTAACTCCTAACTCTTTAATTTTTTTTATTTCAACTGCTTGTCCTGAATTAGA
This sequence comes from Candidatus Kuenenbacteria bacterium HGW-Kuenenbacteria-1, assembly GCA_002839745.1. Lineage (NCBI taxonomy): Bacteria > Candidatus Kueneniibacteriota > Candidatus Kuenenbacteria bacterium HGW-Kuenenbacteria-1. The sequence continues at coordinate 30,309 of PGYQ01000006.1, read as the reverse complement.
TATAACAATTATTGGAATAGAAGAAAATTGAGAAAATTCAGAATCTTTTCTAAGAGTTTTTAACACTTGATATCCACTAATTTTGGGCAACAAAATATCTAATAACATTAAAGTGGGATTTATTTCTTTTATTTTTTTTAATCCTTCTTCTCCATTTTTAGCTAAAAAAACCTGATAACCTTCTATTAAAAAAAACTTTTTAAGCATTTCTGATAAAAATATTTCATCTTCAATAATAAGAATTTTTATTTCATCTCGATTTAACATAAAATAAACAAAAATTTACTTCTTCTTGCAGTCTTAGTTTTACCATTTCCATACCAGTTTGTTCTAACTTCGATGTATTTTTATCCATATTTTTCCTTTCTTTTTAAAATAAAATTTAAATTTATTATTTAAAATTTTTTTAATTTTCCATTTCTATGTCGCTTATTTTTTCCTTAAACTCTTTTTGTTTTTTCTTTTTTTTATCCCAAAATTTATTTTTATATCTTTCAATTTGTTTTTCTAATTTTGGAATAATTCCATCAAAAGCAGTGTATATATCATTAGCAATTTTTTTAGCGCGTAAAATTTGCTGAGGAATATAAACCATTACTTCTACTCTTTGGACTTTTCCATGACGATGATGTTGATCAACGCCAAGATTTATGCGTATTTCTAAAATTTCCAACGCATTTTTAAAATAAGTTTCTGCAAAACTTTTAATCTTATTTTCTATATAAACCTTAAGAGAATCTGTAAGGTCTACATCTTTTGTAAAAAATTTTATTTTCATATTAATCATTATAATCTTTTTATTTAAATTTACAAATAAAAACAATGTGGAAAAATTATGTTTTTCTAATTACACTTTGTATAATTCCAATTATAAATAAATTTGTCAAAAGAGAACTTCCGCCATAACTTAAAAATGGTAAAGAAATCCCTGTGATTGGCGCTATTCCAATATTCATTCCGATATTAATAAATATTTCTATAAAAAATACCAAAGCAAACCCTAAAATTAAAAAAATATTAAAATCATCTTTTATTTTTTTAATTGCTTCCCAAAATCGATAAAATAAAATTCCAAAAAGACCTAAAATTAAAAACGATCCAATCATTCCTAATTCTTCGGCAATAACAGCAAAAACAAAATCAGTTCTTGCTTCAGGTAAAAATTTTAATTGACTTTGAGGTCCTAATCCTAAACCACGACCCCAAAATTGTCCTGAACCAATAGCAATAGTAGATTGAATTATTTGATACCCTCTGCCCAAAGGATCTACTTGAGGATTTACAAAAATAATAATTCTATCTTTTTGATAATCTTTTAACCCAAACCAACTAATTCCAAAAATTAAAACAAATAAAATTAAAATTTTAATTAAAATTTTAGGTTTGGAAATTATAAAAATTATTCCCAGCCAAAGGCCAAAAAAAATCAAAGCTGATCCCAAATCTGGTTGCAAAGCTATTAAAATAAAAGGAATTATTGTTATTATTCCAGTTAAAATAATATGTTTAAAACTTTGAATATTATAAATATTATTAGACCAATATTTAGCTAAAACAATTACTAAAATTATTTTGGTTAATTCCGCTATTTGAAAATTAATCCCAAAAGGTAAATTAATCCAACCTTGTGTCCCTCTAAAAGTTTTGCCAAAAAATAAAACTGAAATCAATAAAATTAAAATAAAAATATATAAAAAAATTGCATAATTTTTTAAAGAATTAAAATTCAAAAAACTAATCAAAAACATTAAAATAATCCCAATAATAGCAAAAATCAATTGCTTGTTAAAATTTGAAAAACTAATTACTTCTTGATTTAAAGACAGACTATATTGAATAATTAATCCAAAAACAGTTAAAAAAAATACAGCGCCTATCATTATCCAATCAAATTGTTTTAAATTTTGAATAAATTTCATAAAATGTAATTTTATATTTTTCTGCGCAAACTTAAAAATTTTTTGATAAATTTTAAAAAATTTGATATATTAAAAAAATAAATTTTATATTTATAATTCATATTTATTGTATAAATAGTTAAATTTTAAGTCAAATTTTAATATATTTTATCTAATAATAAATTTTTAAAATTTGACAAAATTATTATTTTGTGTAAATATATTTCCATATGAAATTGAATTTTTCATCCATAATTATCAACATTATTATTAGCCAGCCTAGGCGGATGGAATTTTTTGTTTTATAAAATAAAGAAAAAAATAAAAAACAAAAAACCAGTCCGCTAACGGGCTGGTTTTTTGTTTTAAAAAAAATAAAAGGGGGTAAAAAAGATGAAAGAATGTAGTATTAATGAAGAATTTTGGCTCGAAAGGGCCGAAGAATTAAAGAAAAAAAAGGAGGTAAATACAAAAAAGGCACACATATATAATTGTGCTATGCGGTATAAAGAGGAAGCCAATACGCTTTCTCTTTGCGAAACATGGAGCGCCAGTGTAAATGGGGAGACTGGCGAAATTATATATGTATGCAAAAAGAGGCTGATTAAAAATCAGCCTCTTTTCTTTTTTAAGAGATTAATTTAATTTTTTTTGACTTTTATTAAAATTATGATATATTTCAATCGTAAAAATTTATTTTATTTTATTTTATTTTATTAATTTTTGGTCTGCGAGTAAATAGATTGTGTAAATTCACATAATCTAAAATTTGCAGATCAGAAAAAAGGAATTTTATGTTTGAAGAAAAAAAATCAGACGGCGTTTCTCAATTTGAATTAGAAATTGATGATAGAAAATTAATTATTAAAATTGGAGAATTCGCTAATCAAGCAAATGGATCCTGCACGATTCAATGCGGGGGTACAGTTGTTTTGGCTACGGCTGTGTTGGGAAAAATTAGAGAAGGGATTGATTTTTTCCCTCTTTCAGTTGAATACGAAGAAAAATTTTATGCGGCTGGAAAAATTAAAGGTTCTAGATTTATTAAAAGAGAAGGTCGAGCAACTGACGATGCTATTACCTCGGCGCGTCTCATTGACCGATCAATCAGACCTCTTTTTGATGATCAAATAAAAAATGATGTTCAAATAATTGCAACTATTCTTTCTTTTGATCAAGTGAATGATCCTGATGTGCTTTCTATTATTGCTACCTCAGTGGCGCTTTCTATTTCAAATATTCCTTGGAGCGGTCCAGTTGCAGGAGTACGCGTTGGAATGATTGATGATAAATTTATCATTAATCCTTCTTATGAAGATAGAAAAAAAAGTGAATTAGATTTAGTTATTGCTGCAAAAAATGGTAGAGTAACCATGATTGAAGGTGGAGCAAAAGAAATAAAAGAAGAGAAAGCGATTGAAGCCATTCAATTTAGCCAACAATATATTTCTAAAATTGATTCTTTAATTCAAGAAATTCAAGAAAAAATAGGAAAACCCAAAAATGTAGAAATTTTAAAAGAAGCTGAGGAGAAAAAAATTGAAAAACAAGAATTACAACAAAAAGCGCAAACTTTTTTAAATAAAGAAATAGAAAATGCTTTGTTTGCTCAATCAATTGACACAAAAGAAAGTAGAAAAGAAGCCATTGCTTTATTGCGAAAAAAATTAGAAAAAGAGTTAGAGACGCAAGAAGTCGGAAAAGAAAAAATTAGTAAAATAATAGAAATGATGAAAAAAATGATTGAAACAGAAATTTCAAAAAGAATTTTAGAAAAAAATCAAAGGGTAGACGGAAGAAGTTTAATAGATATTAGACCATTGGAAGCACGAGTTGGTATATTACCAAACACACATGGTTCGGGATTATTTAGAAGAGGACAAACAGAAGTATTATCTATTATTACATTGGGCGCGCCAGGAGAAGAACAATTTATTGATACAATGGAAGAAAGAGGAACAAAGAATTTTATGCATCATTATAATTTTCCTCCTTTTTCTGTGGGAGAAACTGGTCCTTTAAGAGGACCTAGTCGTCGAGATATTGGGCATGGCTCATTAGCTGAAAAAGCTTTGCTCCCTATGATTCCAACAAAAGAAGAATTCCCTTATACCATTAGAATTGTTTCAGAAGTTTTGGGATCAAATGGTTCTTCTTCAATGGGATCTGTTTGCGGTTCTTCTTTGGCTTTAATGGATGCGGGTATTCCAATAAAAAAAGCAGTGGCTGGAATTGCTATGGGTTTGGCATCAGAGGAAAAAGATGGGGAAATACAAAATTATAAAATCATTACCGATTTACAAGACTTAGAAGATGGAAAAGGAGGAATGGATTTTAAAATTGCTGGAACAAAAGATGGAATTACTGCCATTCAAATGGATACAAAAACTCATGGGTTAACGCAAGAAATAATAGAAAAAACATTTCAACAATCATTTGAAGCAAGGTTAAAAATTTTAGAAACAATGAATAATAGTATTGCTTCTTCTCGTTCAGAACTTTCTTCTTTTGCTCCTTGCGTTGTTTCTTTAAAAATCAATCCAGACAAAATTAGAGATGTGATTGGCTCTGGCGGTAAAGTGATTAATGAAATTATTAAAGAAACAGGGGCTACCATTGACATTGAGGATGATGGAACAATATTTGTCGCTTCTCCAAATAAAGAATCAATAGAAAAAGCAGTAAAATGGATTGAAACCTTAACTCATGAGGTTGAAGTAGGAGAAGTTTTTCAAGGAAAAGTAACGCGAATTTTAGCTTTTGGCGCTTTTGTTGAAATTTTACCCAAACAAGAAGGATTGGTTCATATTTCTGAATTAGCTTCTTATCGAGTCGCGAGAGTGGAAGATATTGTTAATGTCGGTGATGCTATTAAAGTAGAAGTAATCGGAATTGATGAGCAAGGAAGAATTAATTTATCACATAAGAGAATGATGGAAAATAATTTATAAAATTATCGAGTGCGCTAATACAAAATGTACGGGGTTGAACCTCGTATCATTTTTATTTTATATTTATCTAGCGCCTAAAGCCTAGAAAGTTAAGAAGCTATTTTATGTTAGACATTAAATTTATTCGTGAAAATAAAAAAGAAATTGAATTGGCTGCTAAAAATAAAAATATAAAAATTGATTTAGATGAATTATTAAAATTGGATAATGACAAGAAATCATTAATTTCACAGATTAATGATTTAAGAACTAAACGTAACGAATTAGCGAACCAATCAAAAAATAGCAAACCATCTGATAAACAGATTGCTTATGGAAAAAAATTAAAAGAGCAAATTGCCGAATTAGAAAATGGTTTAGTTGAAATTGATAAAAATTATTTAGAAATAGCCGTAAAAGTTCCTAATATTCCTTCTTTTGACACACCTATTGGAAAAAATGAAGAAGAAAATGTCGAAGTTTATAAATGGGGCGAACCGACAAAATTTGATTTTAAGCCTAAGAGTTATATTGAATTGGCAGAAGAATTGGATTTAATTGATTTTAAACGTGGAACTAAAACTGGTGGTTATCGCAGTTATTATTTAAAAAATGAAGCAGTGATGTTGGTAATGGGTTTTATGATGCATGCTTTGAGCAAATTAATTAAAAATGGTTTTACCCCAGTAATTCCGCCAACTTTAGTTAAAAATTTTGCTTTATTTGGTAGCGGTTATTTTGCTGGTGATAAATATAATCAAGAGGTAGATGAAATTTATAAGATTGCCAATGATGATAAATTAGCTGATGGGTCAATAAAAAAAGAAGATAAATTTTTAATTGGAACAGCCGAACCATCTTTATTGGCTTATTATGCTGATGAAATTTTAAATGAAAAAGATTTGCCAATTAAATTTGCTGGATTTTCTCAATGCTATCGTTCAGAAATCGGAAGTTATGGAAAGGACACTAAAGGTATTTATCGTGTTCATGAATTTATGAAGGTTGAGCAAGTTGTTATTTGTCGCGCTGATAAAGATGAATCTGAGAAATTGCATCAAGAAATAATAAGTTTGTCAAAAGAGTTACATGAAGATTTAGGATTGCCTTATAGACAGATTCAAATTTGCACAGGTGATATGAGTGCTGGAAAATATAAAATGTTTGATTTGGAAGCATGGATTCCTAGTCGCAATAGTTATGGTGAAACTGGCTCTGCTTCAAATTTTTTAGACTGGCAATCTAGAAGATTAAATGTAAAATATAAAGATAAAAATGGCGATAAGAAATATGTTTATATGTTAAATAATACTGCTTTGGCTTCACCAAGAACATTAATTGCAATTTTAGAAAATTATCAGCAAGCAGATGGTTCAATAAAAATTCCAGAAGTTTTATGGCCTTATATGGGAGGAATAAAAGTTATTAAACAAAAATAATTATGATTGATAAAAATAAAAAACGAGTTGGAATATTTTCGCTTACTTGCGATGAAGGTTGTAGTATTTGTTTGGTAGAAATATTTAATCAAAAACTATTTTCTTGGTTAGAAAAAATGGACATAGTTTATTTTTTATCAATAAAAGATAAGATGGAAATAGAAAATTTAGATATAGCTTTAGTGGAAGGCGTAGTAACAAGTGAAAAAGACAAAGAGTATCTTGAAAAAATAAGAAATAATAGTAAAATTTTAATAGCCATGGGTAATTGCGCTATTAATATTATGCCATCAGGGCAAAGAAATAATTTTAATGCTGAACAATTAGTAGAAATAAAAAATCATTTAAAAAAATATAATTTTTTACCACGCGCTTTAGCGCTTAAAGAAGCAGTAAAAGTTGATGATGAGATTTTTGGCTGTCCGATAATAGAGAAAAAATTTATTGAAGTTTTTGAGAAATACTTATAATTTTAAATTTATATTTATGCATAATTATAACTTAGATATAAAAATCAGTAAGCTTTCAAAAATAGAAGGTCATGCTGATTTAGATATAAAAATAAAAGATGGAAAAGTTGAAAATGTGGAATTGCGCGTTATGGAAAATATGCGCTTTTTTAATCAAGCGGTTCGCGGACAATCATATAATAATGTAGCTCAAATAGTTAGTCGTATTTGTGGAACATGTTCTATTGCTCATTTAACTGCTTGTATTGAGGCAATTGAAAAAGCATTAGAAATTAAACCAAGCGAGCAAACTATAATTTTACGTAAACTTACTATGTATAGCATGATAATTCGTGATCATGCATTGCATCTTTATTTTTTTGTTTTACCTGATATTTTTGGTATAGATTCAGCTCTTGATATGCCTAAAGAAAAAATAGATTTACTTCATGAGGCTTTGCATATAAAAGAGGCCGGTAATAATCTTTCTAATTTGATTGCTGGTCGGGCTGTGCATGCGCCATTTGAACAGGTAGGCGGGTTTTCTAATGAAATTGATAAAACAAAAATACCTGAAATAATTAAAGAATTAAAAAGCATTAGATCTTATGTTATAAAATTGGCGGAAATTTTTTATAATTTAGACTGGGAGTTTAAAAGAAAAACAAATTTTGTTGCTTTGGCGACATCGGATTTTTCTTTTCTTGAGGGAAAAATAAAAAGTACAAGTGGCGCTATAGTTGAAGAAAAGGATTATTGGGATCATTTAAACAATATTGTTTTGCCTTATTCGCAAGCTTCTGGATTTGAGTTTGAAGGTCATGAATATATGGTTGGTTCTTTGGCGCGATTAAATTTAAATAAAGATGCTTTGCATTTTAATACAAAAAAAGATATGGAAAAATATTTATCTGTTTTTCCATCTGATAATATTTATTATAATAATTTGGCGCAGGTAATTGAAATTATGCATTCCATTGATCATTCTATTGAGCTTTTAGAAAACACAGATTTTAAAAAGGAGCCATTAGTAAAACCAACAAAGCTTTCAGGAGAGGGTGTAGGTGTAATTGAAGCGGCAAGAGGAACTCTTTATTATTGGCTGGGTATTAATGAAGGTAAAATTAGATATGCGAATTTAGTTATTCCGACTGCGCAAAATCTTGTAAATATGCGGAAAGATGTAAGAAAGATCGTAGAAGACATTTGTTGTTGCGAAATATTATTAAAAGAATCTGATGTTGAAAATAAAATAAGAAAAGAAGTGGAAAAAATAATTCGCGCTTATGATCCTTGTATGTCTTGTGCTGCGCATTTTTTAAAAATAAATTGGACAAAGGAATAAAATAAAATAGCTATTAACCCTATAAATATAATTTAATAAATATTAATTAAATCTTAATCCACAACAAATCTATTATTATAAATAAGAGATTATATAAATATAATGGGTAGGTTGGAGCACGGTTGGGCTGTTCTAAAATAATGACATCATAAAGTTTACATTATTTGTACATTTTTCAATTGTTTCTTGTATTTTGTTTAAATTATTTTTACGAAA
>PGYQ01000006.1:0-21913 GCA_002839745.1 Candidatus Kuenenbacteria bacterium HGW-Kuenenbacteria-1 | reverse complement strand
TTTATGGAAGAAGGATTTTCAAAATTATTTTTCTTTTTTGTAGAACAGCCCAACCGTGTCATCTACCCCAAGAATTATAACATTTAGAAGTAAAAATAATAAAATGCAATTTAAAAATTTTCCTAAATTTCAAGAAGGAATTACCTTTTATCACAACAAAAACATTTGGAAATTATCCATTATAGAAATAAGAGATTATATAAATATAACGGGTAGGTTGGAGCCTCTGCTCCAACCAAAAGATGAGAGCAGAGGCTCTCATCTACCCCAAGAATTATAACATTTAGAAGTAAAAATAATAAAATGCAATTTAAAAATTTTCCTAAATTTCAAGAAGGAATTCATTTTATCACGAACTAATTTATTATATTTCATACATTATAAATTATTTTTTTACTTTGTTTAAATAGTTGATAAGAATTATATAAATTATGCCAGATAAGGTAAAAAATAGGCCCCAATGCTATTTATGGAATAATCAGAGACCCTGTCCCTATAAAACTTTATAACTATTTTCGTATTTGACGTTATAATTACCTAAGAAAATTATTTTTATAATTTATAATTTATAATTTCTAAATTATTTCTTATATCTATAAAAAACATTACACGCTCCTTCCATTGAAACCATACAAGGGCCGATTGGATTTTCTGATGTACAAACTTTTTTAAATAAAGAACATTGCTTTGGTTGTTTTAATCCTCTAATTATTTCTCCGCAAATACAAGCAACAGATTTTTGAGAATGAGAAAAATCAATTTTATCTAATATTTTTTTATATTTTATTTTTGCGTTAAATTTTTCGTATTTATTTTTTATTTCAAGTCCTGATTTTGGAATAATTCCAAATCCGCGCCAATTTCCATCAGCAACATCAAAAACATCAAAAATTTCTTTAATTGCTTTTGGATTGCCTTGTTTTTTTACTGATCGCAAATATTCATTTTCAACATTAGCTTTATTATTAAAAATTTGTTTTAATAACATATATATTGATACTAAAATATCTTCAGCTTCAAAACCAGCGATTACTTGCGGAACTTTCATTGTTTTATATGGCTCTGTTCCAATAATAGTTGAAACATGTCCAGGACAAAGATATCCATCAATTTTTAATTCGCCTATTTTTAAAAGTGCTTGCATTGCTGGTAAAAATAATTTATGAGTTGAATAAACAGTTAATCCTTTTTTAATAGCATAAGCTGTCATTGGCGCTGTAGTTTCAAATCCTAAACCAAAAAAAACTAAATTAGAATATTTTTTTTGAAGTTTTAAACAGTCATCTACTGAATAAACAATAAATACTGATGCGCCTTTTTCTCGAGCTTGATCTAAACTTCCATAATATCCTGGTACACGCATCATATCTCCATATGTTGCGACAGGAATTCCAGAAAGTGCTAAATTTACAATTGCGTCAATATCTTTTTGTGCAGTAACACAAACTGGGCAACCAGGCCCAGTTGTTAATTTTATATTTTTTGGCATTAATTCTCTTAAACCAAATTTTGCAACAGCTTCAGTGTGTGTCCCACAAACTTCCATTATATTAATATTTTTTTTTATTTTTACAGCAATTGCATTAATTTTTTTTATTATAATTTTCATATATAAATATATTTTATTAAAATTTTAAAGCCTCTATTGCTTCTTGTTTTTCTATTTTTTGAATAGCAAAACCTGCATGAATAATAACATAATCTTTAATTTTAACTTTAACTAGAGATATATTTATTTCTTTTTTTATACCATCAAAGTCAACAATGGCTTTTTCTTTATTTATTTTTATAATTTTTCCAGGTATAGCTAAACACATATTAAAATTTTTAGAATTTTTAAATTAGGGTATTATAAAATAAAATAAATTTCCAATAAAATAAATTCGATTATATTATTTCATTAATTAAAAAAATATTCAAGAAATTAATAATTATTTTTATGAAAAATCCGTTTTCTTTTTATGAAAAAAATATTTTTTTAAATAAAAAGAATCTTACAAATTATTCTAAAGCAATAGAGAGACAAGATAATGAATTACCGTTTTTACAAGGAGCAATCAAAGGACAATTGAAATCAATTTTAAATTTTAAAAAAATAAATTGGTTTTTTTTAATTTTATTATTAGGGTTAGTAATTTTAGCAGGACAAATATTTTTTTTACAATTTTTTAAAGGTGTCTTTTATCAAAAATTAGCCGAAGAAAATAGAATTAGAATTCAAACTATTTCCCCTGATAGGGGAGTAATTTATGATCGATTTGGAAAAATATTAGCTAGAAACATTCCTAATTTTTCTTTATTTTTTATCCCAGCTGATTTACCTAAAGAAAAAAAAGAATTAAATAAATTAATTATTCAGGTTGCTAAAATTGTTAATCAAGATCCGAATTATTTTAAAAAACTTATTGACGATTCTAAATCTTATTCTTTTGAACCAATTTTGATTCAAGAAAATTTGACTTATGAACAAACTATTCTTTTTAAAATCGCTTCTACAACTGGTTTTGGGGGTATAAATTTAATAGAACAAACAAAACGACAATATTTAACCGGACCATTCTTTGCTCATATTTTAGGATATTTAGGAAAAATAAATCCAATAGAGAAAGAACAAAATTCTGAATATTCATTGACTGATTATATTGGCAAAACTGGCCTTGAATTTTTTTATGAAAAAACATTAAGGGGAATTTCCGGAAAAAAGCAAATAGAAGTTAATTCTTTAGGCAAGGAAGAAAAAATTATCGTTCAAAAACCTAGTCAAACAGGAGATAGTCTTATTTTATCTTTAGACTTAGATTTTCAAGAAAAAATTGCCCAAGTTTTATTAAATGTTTTAAAAAAAGTTAAACAATCTAAGGCAACGGCGGTAGCATTAGATCCTAAAACCGGAAAAATTTTAGCCATGGTCAGTCTTCCTAGTTTTGATAATAATTTATTTACTCAAGGTATTTCTCAAGAAAATTATCAAAAATTAATTAATAATCCGGATAAGCCATTTCTTAATAGAGCTATTTCTGGGAAATATCCCCCTGGTTCTACTATTAAATTAATTATGGCTCTGGCTGGGTTAGAAGAAAATATTATTAATCAAAATACAATTATTTATGATAAAGGCGTGATTGGCATTCCTCATCAGTATGATCCCAAGATTACTTATTATTTTCATGGCTGGCAAAGAAGCGGGTTGGGCCCAATGAATGTTATTAAAGCTATTGCTAAATCTTCTGATATATTTTTTTACACCATTGGTGGCGGTTATCAAAATTTTAAAGGTTTGGGGGTTGAAAAAATTGTTGAATATTTTAAAAAATTTAATTTAGAAAATTTATCAGGCATTGATTTACCTAATGAAGCCAAAGGATTTATTCCAACGCCCGAGTGGAAGGAAAAAAATAAAAACGAACAATGGTATTTGGGCAATACCTATCATTTGTCAATTGGGCAAGGCGATCTTTTAGTTACTCCTCTTCAAGTGGCTCTTTGGACGGCTACAATTGCCAATAACGGAATAATTTATCAACCTCAAATGGTAGATAAAATTATTAATTCAAAAGGATATTTAGTTAAAGAAAATTTTCCTAAAATAATAAAAAAGGATTTTATTAAAATAAAAAATATTAAAATAGTTCAAAAGGGGATGGAAGAGGCAATGAGTTCAGGTGAAACTAAAAGTTTAAGTAGTTTGCCAATAAAAGTGGCTGGGAAAACTGGCACGGCTGAAAATTTTGGTGATAAAAATCCTCATGCTTGGGTTACTGTTTATGTTCCAGCTGAAAATCCCGAGATTGTTTTAACTATTTTAGTGGAAAATGGCGGTTGGGGATCTGTTACCGCTGTTCCAGCAGTTAAAGAAATTTTAGAATGGTGGATAAAAAATAGACATAAAATATAAAATTAAGGCATTACTTGCTTTGTGTTTTAATTTTTTTATGTTATCCACATAAAAAAATTGACTTTTAAAAATAAATAATTAATATTAAATTAATCTCTAATTTGGAGATTTTAATTTTAATAATTTAATTTTTTGAATGACTGGGTAAAACCACAAATTAAGTGGGTCATTCTTAAGGAGAATAAAAAAATGGCAGAAAAATTTAATCGTTCTAAACCACACATTAATGTAGGAACTATTGGTCATGTAGATCATGGCAAAACAACTTTAACAGCAGCTATTTTAACAGTTTTAACTGCAAGAGGATTTAATGCTACAAGTAAATCTGTTGATCAAATTGATAATGCGCCAGAAGAAAAAGAAAGAGGAATTACTATTGCTACAACTCATGTTGAATATGAAAGTGAAAATAGACATTATGCTCATGTTGATTGTCCTGGACATGCTGATTATGTTAAAAATATGATTACTGGAGCAGCTCAAATGGATGGAGCTATTTTGGTTGTTTCGGCTGCTGATGGAGTAATGCCACAAACAAGAGAGCACATTCTTTTAGCGCGTCAAGTAGGTGTTCCATATATTGTGGTTTTTTTAAATAAAGTAGATCAAACAGAAAAAGAGTTAGTTGAATTAGTTGAAGAAGAAGTAAAAGATTTATTAAAAAAATATGATTTTCCTGGAGACGAGATTCCAATTATTAAAGGATCAGCCTTAAAGGCTTTAGAAAATCCTACAGACGAAACAGTTTCTCAGCCAATTATGGATTTAGTAAAAGCTATAGATGAATATATCCCTGAACCAATTAGAGATGCTGATAAACCTTTTTTAATGCCAATAGAAGATATTTTTTCAATTGAAGGAAGAGGAACGGTAGTTACTGGTAGAATTGAAAGAGGAATAATTAAAGTTAATGAAGAAATAGAAATTGTTGGAATTAAAGATACTCAAAAATCTGTAGTTACAGGTATAGAAATGTTTAACAAATCTTTAGATGAAGGACGAGCTGGAGATAATGCTGGAATTCTTCTTAGAGGAATTAAAAAAGAGAATGTAGAAAGAGGACAAGTTTTAGCTAAACCGGGCACTATTACTCCACATACAGAATTTGAAGCAAATATTTATGTTTTAACAAAAGATGAAGGTGGACGACATACTTCATTTGCTAAAGGATATAAACCACAGTTTTATATTAAAACTACTGATATAACCGGAGAGGTTGAATTGGCAGAAGGAAGAGAAATTGTTATGCCGGGCGATACTGTTGATATAAAAATTAAATTAATTGTACCAGTTGCATTAGAAGAAAAGCAAAAATTTGCCATAAGAGAAGGCGGACGTACTGTGGGAGCTGGAGTTGTAACTAAAATAACAAAATAAAATTGAAATATTAAATTATAGTAGAGGTATATTACAATATACCTCTACAATTATAAAATTTGTGATTTATGAAAGAAAAAAAAGATCTTAAAAAAGACACAAAGGATAAAAAAATAAAAGAACAAAAAGAAGAGGAAAATATTAACAAAAATGAAGAATATCATCAAAGGATTCGTATTAAAATAAAAGCATTTGATCATAAAATAATAGATAAGGCAATGAGGATAATTTTGGACACAACAGAAAGATTAAATGTAAAAATAATCGGACCAGTTCCTTTACCAATTGAAAAGAGTAAATATACTGTTTTACGATCTACTTTTATTCATAAAAATGCAAGAGATCAATTTGAAATACGTGTACATAAAAGATTAATTGATATTATTGACCCTACTCCTAAAGTAGTAGAAGCATTGACAAATTTAAGTTTACCAGCCGGAGTTGACATTGAAATTAAAATGTAATTCAATTCAGAATTGAAATTAGTTTTAATTGTAAATTAATTAATGGTAAATTTTGTATTTTGATTTTTGCATTTTGAATTTTATTTTATGAAATTAACTGCTAAGCAAAAAATTCAAATTCAGAAAATTGGTAAAAAATATAAACTTAAATTAATTTTACTTTATGGTTCTTATGTTAAAGAGAAACAGCGAATCAAAAGTGATTTAGATATTGCTATTTTAGGCAAAGAGTCAATAAAAGGTAAAAGTTTTAGCAAGATTTTCAGCGGGATGGAAAATGTTTTCGGCAACAATGAAGAACGAGAGCTTGATTTAAAAATTTTGGAAAAGATTGACGCTTTGTTTTTATATCAAGTAATGAAAGATGGCGCTTTGCTTTATGGTTCATCATTTGATTATTGGGAATTAAAAACTTACGCTATAAGAAATTATTGGGACAATATGCCGATTTTTAAATTAGAAGAAATTTTGGTTAATAAATATTTTGGGAAATATGCTTGATAAAATTTTTATAAAAAGGAAATTAAAATTAATAGCTGAGGATTTAGATCATTTAAAAGAATTTAGTGATTATAATTTAGACGATTTGGCGAAAGATTTTATGAAACTCGCTGCAGTTGAAAGAATATTAGAAAGAATTGTAATTAGAGCAATCGATATTAATAATCATATAATTATTGAATTAGGCAAAGGGATAGAAAAAATTAGAGGGTACGCAGACGCTTTTAAAGAGTTGGTTAATTTTAAAATTTATTCTAAAGAAATAGGAGAAAAATTAGCCGAAGACGCAAAATTTAGAAATATTTTAGTTCATGAATATGATGAAGTTGATAAAAGTTTAATTCATAAGAAAATAAAAGAAATTGTTGATGATTTTAATAAATATTCAAAAGGTATTTTGGAATTTTTAGAAAAGAAAAATTGTAAAAAAAATTTTAATTAAAGAATTAGAGTAAATAATTAAAAAAAATGAAAAAAAATTGACATTGAAATTAAAATGTAATATATTATTAAAATAATTATTTATAGTAATAAATTATTTTAATTTACTTCTTTATTTTTTAAAGAAAAGGAGTTAAAATAATTTGTTGCAGTTAAGGAGATTAATTTCCAAAAAAATTAAACTAAAGATTAAATAAAAAACAGAAATTTTTTTATAGACAATCTGTTAGTTTCGGGAAATTATAAGAAAATTTCTGTTTTTTAATATTCAAATTTTATGAAATTTATTTTAGGAAAAAAAATTGAAATGTCGCAAATATTTGATGAACAAAATAATGTTGTTCCAATAACCATTTTACAAGCTGGACCTTGTGTTGTGATTCAAGTTAAAAATCAAGAAAAAGATAAATATGAAGCCATTCAAATTGGATTTCAAGAAAAGAAAAAAATAAACAAACCAATAACAGGACATTTGAAAAATTTAGGAAATTTTAAATATATTAAAGAATTTAGAGATAAAGAAAAAAAAATAATGAAAAATGAAAAAGATGAATATAAAATTGGAGATAAAATTGATGTCTCAACTTTTAAAGTTGGAGATATTATTAAAGCAAGCGCTATATCAAAAGGAAAGGGATTTCAAGGGGTAGTAAAAAGACATGGATTTCATGGATCACCTGCTACACATGGACATAAAGATCAATTGCGTATGCCTGGATCTATTGGATCAACTGAGCCAGCTCGAGTTTTTAAAGGAACTCGAATGGGTGGACATATGGGAAATAGAAGAGTTACAACAAAAAATCTTAAAGTGGTTTTAATTGATCTTGAAAAAAATTTATTAATTTTAAAAGGAGCAGTTCCAGGAGCGAGAAATGGATTAGTGGAAATCGTTAGTTTATAATTTTTATTTTTATGTCAAAAATTACAATATATAATCAAGAAGGAAATAGAGTTGAAGAACAAGAATTAAATTCAACTATTTTTGATGTAAAAATAAATCCAGAGGTTATTCATCAAGTAATAGTGGCTCAAATGGCAAACGCAAGACAAGTTTTAGCGCATACTAAAACACGAGGTGAAATTCGAGGTGGTGGGAAAAAACCATGGAAACAAAAAGGAACTGGACGCGCTAGAGCAGGAACAATTCGTTCTCCGCTTTGGAAAGGCGGGGGAATAGTTTTTGGTCCTTCAAAAGAAAGAAATTTTTCTAAAAAAGTAAATAAAAAAATGAAAAAAAAGGCACTTTTTATGGTTTTGGCAGATAAAGTAAAAAGTGATTGGATGATTACTTTAGATAAATTAGAGTTAACGGAAGGCAAGACCAAAGAAATTTTAAAAGTATTGGAAAATTTGAATAAATTATTTCAATCAACAGAAGAAGAAAAACAAAAGAAAGAAAAAATATTAATTGTTATTGAAAACAAAAATGAAAATTTAATTCGTGCTACAAAAAATATTTCTAGAATAGGAACAATTAGAGCAGATTGTTTAAATATAGTAGATTTATTGAAATATAAGTATTTATTGATTACAAAAAAAGGCATTCAGAAGATAGAGAAAACATATTTAAAAATGCAAGACTAAAAGAATTTTAAATTTTAAATTTTAAATTTTAAATTAAAAAGAAGCTAAAAAGTTACAAAGTATTTTATGAAAATTTTTGATAAAATAAAAAAAACAATAAAAGAAGAAAAAAAAGAGATAAAAAAACCAGAAGTAAAAAAAAGGATTGGAAATGATAAATTGAATTATAAAGATGCTTATCGAATTTTAGTTAAACCTATTAATACTGAAAAATCTACTAATTTAACAGCATTAAATCAGCATGTTTTTGAAGTTACAGGGAATTCAAATAAAATAGAAATAAAAAAGGCTATTCAGGCTGTTTATAACGTAAAGCCAATAAGTGTTAATATTATAAAAACAAAAGGGAAAAATGTGAAACATGGGAAAACAAAAGGAAAAACAAAAGCTCGAAAAAAAGCAATTATTACATTAAAACAAGGAGAAAAGATTGAAAATTATTAAATTATAAGTTAGATATATTTTATGATTAAAATTTATAAACCTACAACTCCATCAAGAAGAAAAATGTCTATTGTAGATACGAGAGGATTAACCAAAAAAAGACCGGAAAAATCTTTAATTAGAATAAAAAAAAAGAAATCTGGACGATCATGTGGGAAAATTACAGTTAGACATCAAGGTAGCGGAGAGAAAAGATATTATCGAATTATAGATTTTAAAAGAGATAGATTTGATATGAAAGCAAATGTCATTGCTTTAGAATATGATCCCAATCGTTCAGCTCGGATTGCTTTGTTAGAATATGAAGATAAGAAAAAAGGATATATTATCGCGCCAAATGAATTAAAAATAGGAGATGAAGTCATGTCTTCAAAATTACAAATAGAAATTAAAATTGGAAATTGTTTGCCATTAAAATACATTCCAACAGGAATATTTATTCATAATATAGAATTACAACCTGGAAAGGGAGCAGAAATTGTTAGATCGGCTGGAACTTCAGCCCTTATTCAATCTATGGAAGGGAAATATGTTCAATTAAAAATGCCGTCCAAAGAAATAAGGTTGGTTTTAAAAGAATGTTTAGCCACAATTGGACAGGTGGGGAATATAGATCATAATAATATAAGAATTGGTAAGGCCGGACGTAAACGTCATATGGGAATAAGACCAAGTGTTCGAGGTAAGGCGATGAATCCAGTTGATCATCCTCATGGTGGAGGTGAAGGTCAATGTCCAATTGGATTAAAGCATCCAAAAACTCCTTGGGGCAAATGTGCTTTAGGAGTTAAAACAAGAAAGAAAAAGAAATGGAGTAATAAATTAATTATACAAAGAAGAAAGAAATAGTTTACAAAAATTGGAAATAATAAATAATAAATAATAAAATATAAATTTATAAAAATTTATAATTCAAAATTTCTAATTTCTAATTTCTTAATTTAAAATTTAAAATTTCTATTATGTCTCGTTCACTTAAAAAAGGTCCATACTTGGATCCCAAATTATTAAAAAAAGTATCCAATTTAAAACAAGGCGATAAAACGATAATTAAAACTTGGAAACGAAGTTGTACTATTGCACCTGAAATGGTAGGTTTTACATTTGGAGTTCATAATGGGAAAATTCATATTCCAGTATTTGTTATAGAAAATATGGTAGGACATAAATTAGGAGAATTTTCTTTAACAAGAAAATTTGTTAAACATGGAGGAAAAATACAAAAAGATCAAGAACAAAAAGCGTCTACAGCAGTTCGTAAAACAGTAAAACAAGAGAAAAAAAAGTAATAAGTTGTTAGTTTATTTTATTGATACATATTTATGGAAATTAAAACAAAAGAAAAGAAAAAACCAATAAAAATTGATGCCAAAGCAAAATATATTCGAATTTCTTCTAAAAAAATTCGATTAGTTATAAATGTGATTCGCGGGATGGATGTTGATAAAGCAGAAGATCAATTAAAATTTATTACTAAAAGAGCTTGTCAGCCAATTTTAAAATTATTAAATTCAGCTATTACTAATGCCGAGCATAATTTTGACTTAAAGAAAAAAAACCTATATATTAAAGAAATAACAGTTAATCAAGGTCCTACTTTGGATCGTTGGATGCCTCGTGCTTTTGGTCGTGGCGCGCCAATTAGAAAAAGAACCAGTCATATTACAATAGTTCTTGATAAAAAAAACGAAGAAAAAATTAATAATTTTGATCAAGAAATTAAAGAAAAAGAAAAAGAGGGAAAAATTATTCAAGTAGAAACAGTTGAGGATAAAAAAAATTCTATTAAAGATACCTCTTTAATAAAAAGACCTGAAGCAAAAAAAATAAAAGAAAAAGATAAACATAGTTTTGCAAAGAAAATATTTAGACGTAAAACAGGATAGGTTATTATTTTTATATAAAAAAATTAGTTTTAATTTGTAATAAGTAGTTGATAATTATAAAATCAAAGTTATTTTAAATTTAAATTTTAAATTAATTTCTATGGGCCATAAAGTAAATCCAAAAATTTTTCGTATTCAAACAATATATACATGGAGTTCAAAATGGTTTTCTTTTAAAAAAAAATATCGAGATAATTTACGAGAAGATATTTTAATCAAAGAAGAGTTATATGAAAAATTAAAAAAAGCAGGAATAGATAAAGTTGAAATTGAAAGATTTGGAGATGAAATTAGAGTTTTGGCTTATGTAGCTAAGCCAGGGTTGATTATTGGAAGAAAAGGAGAAGGTATAGAAGAAATTAAAAAACAAATACAAAAAAAAATATTAAAAGATGAGAAAAAAAATCTTAAAATAAATATTTTAGAGGTAAGAGAATTTTCTTTATCAGCAAATATAATAGCTCAAAGCATAGTTTCTGATTTAGAAAAAAGAATTCCTTTTCGACGAACAATGAAACAAACAATTCTTAGGGTGAAAAAAGCTGGATCTAAAGGAATTAAATTAGTATTAAGTGGACGTTTAAATGGAGCAGAAATTGCTCGAGCAGAAAAATTAACAGACGGAAAACTTCCTTTACATACTTTACGAGCAGATATTGATTATGCTCAAGAAACTGCGCGTACTACTTATGGCGCTATTGGAGTGAAAGTTTGGATATATAAAGGAGAGATATTTAATAATCAAACAATAAAGAATGAATAAAAGAAATTTTAAATTTTAAATTTTAAATTACAATATGTTAATGCCGAAAAAAACAAAACATAGAAAATGGCACCAGCAAGCCGGAATGTCTGGAAAAAAAGCTTCTAGTATGACTAAGGTAAGTTTTGGTTCTTTTGGTTTAAAATCTTTAGAAAAGAAATGGATTACTTCGAGACAAATTGAATCTGCAAGAAAAGTAATAGTTCAATTTATTCGCCGAGGAGGCAAAATTTGGATTAGAATTTTTCCACATAAACCAGTAACTCTTAAGAATTCCGAAGTTCCTATGGGAAGTGGCAAAGGTCCTGTTGATCATTATGTAGCAGTGGTTAAACCAGGAACAGTAATGTTTGAAATGGATGGAATTCCAGAAGATAAAGCGAAAGAAGCAATGAAATTGGCGAGTTATAAATTACCAATTAAGACTAAATTTGTAATAAGATAAATATGAAAATTAAAGAATTAAAACAAAAATCAGAGGTTGAATTGCAAAAATTACTTCAAGAATCACGAGAAAAATTACGTGAATTAAGATTTAAAATTGCTTTAAAACAATTAAAAAAAGTTAGAAATATAAGAGATGTAAAAAAATTAATTGCCAGGATATTAACTTTATTAAATAAAAAAGATTAAATCAAAGTATTTAATTAATTATTTATGGAAAATATTAAAAATAAAAAATCTATAAAAAGAACTTTTCAGGGGATTGTGGTAAGCGATAAAATGGATAAAACTATTGTGGCTAGAGTTGATCGTATTAAGATTCATCCAAAATATAAAAAACGTTATAAGGTAAGTAAGCGTTATAAGGTTCATGATCCAGAAAATAAATACAAAACAGGAGATAAGGTAATTTTTATTGAATGTCGGCCATTAAGTAAAGAAAAAAAATGGAAAGTTAAAGAAGAACAAAATAATATTCCTAATGTTTAATTTTTTTAAAAATTTTCTAGAAACTTAAGAAGTTAATTTCTAGAAATCTAGTTTATGATTCAACATCGTTCAATTTTAAAAGTAGCAGATAATAGCGGTGCAAAAAAAATAATGTGCATTATGGTTTTGGGTGGTTTTAAAAAAAGATATGCTCGAATAGGAGATATTATTACAGCATCTGTTAAAGAAGCACAACCACGAGCCACTGTTAAAAAAAGTGATGTTGTTAAAGCTGTTATTGTTAGAATAAGAAAAGAAACAAGAAGAAAAGATGGAACTTATATTAGATTTGATGAAAATGCCGCGGTAATTATAGATCCAAAAACAAAAAATCCAAAAGGAACGCGCATTTTTGGTCCAATATCAAGAGAGTTGCGTACAAAAGAATTTACCAAAATAATTTCTCTTGCGCCAGAAGTGCTTTAAATCAGCTTTTAGCTTTTAGCTTTTAGCTTTTAGTTTTTTAGAAATTTAATATGAAAATAAAAAAAGGTGATAAAGTAAAAATTTTAACAGGCAAAGATATTGGGAAAACAGGAAAAATACTTCGAGTTTTTTTAAAAAAAGAAAAAGTAGTTGTAGAAGGGTTAAATCTTAGAGTTAAACATACTCGTCCTAAAAAAGAAAAAGAAAAAGGACAAAAGGTTTTATTTCCAGCTCCATTAAATGTTTCTAATGCAATGTTAATTTGTTCAAAATGCGGCAAATCTACACGAGTTGGTTATAAAATTTTAGAAAATAAAAAAAAGGTGAGGATATGTAAGAAATGTGGCGAGGTAATTTAAAATTTAAAATTATTTATATTTTATGTCTTTAAAAGAACATTACATTAAAAACGTTATCCCAGCTATGAGAGAGAAATTCCAATATAAAAATATTTTAGCTGTGCCTAAAATAGAAAAAGTGGTTATAAATGTTGGAATTGGTTTAGGAATGAAAGATAAAATAAATGTGATAGAAAATACTTTAACAAGAATTACTGGGCAAAAGCCAGTTAAAACTTTAGCAAAAAAATCGATTTCAAATTTTAAAATTAGACAAGGAGCGGTGATTGGAATGATGGTTACATTAAGAGGAAATAAAATGTATGATTTTATAGATAAATTAATTAATATTGTTTTGCCTCGACTTCGAGATTTTCATGGTTTAATAGAAAAATCTATAGATAAAGGAGGTAATTTTAATTTAGGTTTTCGAGAGCATAATGTTTTTTCAGAAATTAACCCAGATGAAATAGAAAGTTTGCACGGGCTAGAAGTAACAATAGTAACAACAGCAAAAGATAAAAAAGAAGGATTAGAATTTTTAAAATTATTAGGATTTCTTTTTAAAAAAGAAAAAACAAAATCTTAAATTTAAATTAAAAAGTTAATTTATGGCCACACAAGCTCAAATTATAAAATCACAAAGATCGTTAATTAAACCGAAATTTTCTACAAGAAAAGTGCGACGCTGTTGGCGTTGTGGAAGAAGACATGGATATATGAGAGCATTTGATTTATGTAGAATTTGTTTTAGAAAATTAGCTAATAAAGGAGAAATTCCTGGAGTTAGAAAATCCAGTTGGTAAGTAAAAAATTTATAATTTATAATTTATAATTTAAAATTTCTATGACTGATCCAATCGCAGACATGTTAACAAGAATTCGAAATGCTTTGGCTGTAAAAAAGTCAGAGATTTTAATGCCTTTTTCTAAGGTAAAATTTAATATTGCTAAAGTTTTAGAAAAAGAAAGATTAATAAAAAATGCGGAAAAAATTAATTTATTTTCTGAAATAGATGAAAAACAAAAGAAAAAATCTGAAACTAATTTTGATCAACTTAAAATTAGTTTAAAATATAATAAAGAAGGTAATTCTAAAATTAAAAAGTTAAAAAGAATTAGTAAACCAGGTTGTCGTATTTATACAACCAAAGATAAGTTGCCTTGGGTTTTAAATAATCTTGGAATAGCTATTGTTTCTACTTCTCAAGGATTAATGACAAATAAAGAAGCGAGAAAAAAAGGATTAGGAGGAGAAATTATGTGTGAAATTTATTAATATAAGAAATTAACTTGTAGTTTTTAGCTTAAAATGGTCATTTTTAGACTAAAAGCTAAAATAAAAAGTTAAAAGTTATTTTATGTCAAGAGTCGGAAAACAACCAATTAATATTTCAGAAGGAGTAGATGTAAAAATAGAAAATCAAAATATCCTTATTAAAGGATCAAAAGGTGAATTAATTCAAAAAATTCATCCAAATGTTAAAATTGAACAAAAAGATAAAGAATTATTAATTAATGTTCAAAAACCGAATAATAAAAAACAACGAGCTTTGTGGGGTTTATTTCAAAGATTGATTAGTAATATGGTTGAGGGAGTGACTAAGGGATTTGAGAAGAAATTAGAAATTAATGGTTTGGGATATAAAGCAGAGGTTGTTGGAGATAAATTAGTTTTAAATGTAGGATTTTCACATCAAGTGAATTTTGATATTTCTAAAAATATTAATATAAAAGTGGAAAAAAATGTAATCACGATTTCTGGCTTTGATAAACAATTAGTTGGAGAGACAGCAGCTCAAATTCGTAGAATTAAAAAACCAGAACCTTATAAAGGCAAAGGAATAAAATATGTAGATGAAGTGGTAAGAAGAAAAGCTGGAAAAGCGGCTAAAACAGCAGGGAAATAAATTAGGAATTAGTTTCTTAGCTTGTAGTTTTCAGAAATTAAGAAACCCCCTTAATCCCCCTTGTCAGGGGGACAAAATTGATTAGCCCCTCCGATGGACATCGGAAGGTTTGGGGATTTTTAAACACATTTAAAGCCCCCTTGATAAAGGGGGTTGGGGGATTTTTAAAAATTGTAAATTTATAATTCAAATATTTCATTATTTATGAAAAATCAACAAAAAATAAAACAAGAAAAAAGAATAAGACGACATAAACGTATTAGGACTAAAATAAAAGGAACAAACGAAAGACCGCGACTTTCTGTTTTTCGAAGTAATAAACAAATTTATGCTCAATTAATTGATGATAAAAAAGGTTTTACGTTGGTAGCGGCTGATGGTCGAGAGATTGAAAAAGCGAAAACAGAAAAACAAGAAGTACAAAAGAAAGAAAAAGAAGATGAATTAAGTGTTGGAGTTGTAGTAGCCTATGAAGTAGGAAAGTTGATTGCTCAAAAAGCGTTAAAAAATAAAATAGATCAAGCTGTTTTTGATCGAGGTGGATATAAATATCATGGTCAAGTTAAAGCGGTGGCAGACGGAGCAAGAGAGGGAGGATTAAAATTTTAGAAAAATAATGTTAATTTTTTACTTATTTTATAAATAAAAATTTTATGGAAAGAAGAAATACAAAAGGATTTGAAAAAGAAGAAAAGGAATTTGAACAAAAAATAATTGATTTGGCTCGAGTAACAAGAGTAACAGCAGGCGGAAAACGAATGAATTTTCGCGCTTGTGTTGCTATTGGAGATTTAAAAGGAAGATGTGGAGTTGGTGTTGCAAAAGGAGAAGATGTGGCTATTGCCATAAATAAAGCTGTAGCAGTAGCAAAGAAAAAAATGATTTTTGTGCCTATTACAGAGGAAGGAAGTATTCCTTATGAAATTAAAGAAAAATTTGGTGCTGCAAAAATTTTTTTAAAGCCTGCCAAAAAAGGAACAGGACTTAAAGCTGGAAGTGCTGTGCGAATGGTTTTGGAATTAACAGGAATAAAAAATATTACGAGTAGAATTTTAGGTTCTGGAAATAAAATGAATAATGCCAAAGCTGTTGTTAATGCATTAAGTAAATTTAATTAGTTTAATAACATAATTTATGTTAAATCTACATAATTTAAAATCAACTAAAGGTTCAAGAAAAAAAAGCAAACGCATTGGCCGAGGAGGCAAACGCGGATCTTATAGTGGTCGAGGAATGAAAGGGCAAAAGGCTCGTTCTGGTGGTAAAAAAGGGTTACAATTAAAAGGATTAAAAAAAATGATTCAAAGTATTCCTAAAAAAAGAGGATTCAAAAGCATGCATCCTAAGTTGGAAATTGTTAATATTAAACAACTATCTGTAAAATTTAAAGATGATGACATAATAACGCCAGAAATTTTATTAAAAGAAAAGTTAGTAAGTAAAATTAAAAATGGAGTAAAAATTTTAGGTAATGGTGAATTAAAAAAGAAATTAATTATTAAAGGTTGTGCGATTTCAAAATTTGCAAAAGATAAAATAGAAAAAGCTGGTGGAAAAGTGGAATAAGATGATTGGATTTATTATTAAGATATTAAAATTAAAAAAACTATGGGTTTATAATGCCCATAGTTTTTTGTTTATTACCTAGTATATTTTGAAATATTTATTAAAATTCCAGCGGCAGCTAAAGAAATTGCCAATGAGGTTCCACCATAACTAATAAATGGCAAGGGAATACCAGTAATAGGAGCTAATCCTAGCATAGCTGCTATATTAATAAAAGCTTGAAATCCAAACCAAGAAATAATGCCAAAAGCTGTGAGTTTGGTAAATTCATTAGGAGCATTTTGGGCAATTTTAAATCCTCTAAAAATTAAAATTAAAAATAAAATAATTAATCCTGTTGAAAGAATAAACCCTAATTCTTCAGCAATAATTGCAAAAATTGAATCACCAATTACTTCTGGAAGATATTGAAATTTTTGTTGAGAATGCCCTAATCCTAACCCTAAAATACCACCTGATCCAATTGCTAAAAAAGCCTGATTAATATGATATCCGATACCTAATGGATCTAATGTTGGGTTTAAAAAAACAGTTAATCGCGCTAATCGATATGGAGTAGCTTTAATTAATAATATTAATAATCCTATTCCGCTTAGAATAATTAGTAAAAAATGTTGAAGTTTAGCATTGGTGACAAAAAAAATCATTAAAGCAATAGAAACAATGACGGACATTGTGCCCATGTCTGGTTGTAGAATTATTAAAAAACAAATAATTCCCAAAAGAAAAAGAAACGGCAAAACGCTTTGAGAAAAACTTTTTATTTTTTCTCCTTTTTTTTCAAACCAAGTTGCTAAAAAAAGAATTAAAAAAAGTTTTATTAATTCACTGGGTTGAAATGAAATACCGGCAATATTAATCCAGCTTCGCGCTTTACCATAATTTACTCCAAGTTCTGGGATAAGTACGGCAATTAAAAGTAAAATAGAAATAATTAATAAAATAGGGCTATATTTTTTTAATTGATTTAAATTGATTTTTAAAGCAAGAAAAAAAAACACTAATCCTGGAATTAGGCCAAATAAAATTTGATGTTTTAAAAAATAATAACTATCTTGAAATTTTTGATACGAGATTACTGTGCTAGCCGAAGAAAGAGCAATTAATCCAAAAATAATAAGTATAAATAAAGTAATTATAAATATATAATCGGGTTGATGAGATTTAGAAAAATTAGGGAAAAGCATGAGAAATTAGCTTTTAGCTTTTAAAAAATTAAAACAGTTTTTTATTATAACTTTTTAATAATTATTTTGCAAAGAAGTTTAATTTTTGCTAAAATATAAAATATGTATAACATTAAATTGGAACAATTTGAGGGGCCATTGGATTTGCTTTTGCAATTGATTGAAAAACAAAAATTTGATATTACTCAAATTTCTTTATCACAAGTGGCGGATCAATTTATTGAATATTTAAACCAAACCAAAAATCTATCTTTAGATGAGCTAGTTAATTTTTTATCAGTAGCCGCTAAATTATTATTGATTAAATCTAAGACATTATTGCCTTTATTAAATTTAGAAGAAGAGGAAGAAATACAAAATTTAGAAAATCAATTAAAAATTTACAAAGAATATTTTGAGGCTTCAAAAAAAATAAATGAAATGCTTTTAAGAAAAAATTTTGCTTTTTTTAGAGAAAAGTCATTAAAAAATATTATTCCAATGTTTAGTCCTCCTAAAAATTTGAATAAAAATATTTTAGCGGAAATTTTTACAGAGATTTTAAAAAATTTAGAAATAACGATTAGTCCTTTAGTTGAACAAAAAACAATGAGAAAAGTTTTTTCTATACAAGAAAAAATTGAACAAATTAAAAATTTAATTTTCAAAAGAAGTAAATTAAGTTTTGATTATTTAATAAATTCGTCCAAATCAAAAATTGAAATTATTGTCAATTTCCTTGCTTTATTGGAATTAATAAAACAAACAAGCGTAATTGTTTCACAAAAAGAAAATTTTAAGGAAATTATTATTCAAAATAATATTAATTTAAAATAATATGGTAAAAATTAATTCAAAAATCAAATAACTTTCAACTTTTAACTTTTAACTTTTAACTTTTTTATGTCTTTTAATTTTAAAATCAAAGAAATAGAAAATAATAAACAAAAAAAAATCGAGAATGATTTAGACGAGATTTATAAAATAGAAAAAAAAGGAGCTAAACTTGATTTTTCTCATTTAGAACATAAGAAAAAAAGTAAAACAATTCAGACTTTAATGACGATTTTGTTTTTTTTGTTTATTGTTTTTGGGGTATCTGTGGCTAGTTTTTTAATTTTTAATAAAGAAACAAAATTTTCTGGAGAAAAACTTATCTTTAAAATTGAAGGTCCAGCGGAAATATCTTCTGAAAGCGAGATTGCTTATCAAATAAATTTAAACAATCAAGAAGATATTGATCTAGTTGATTTATTCGTTGAAGTTAAATTTCCCGCAGATTTTAAATTAAAATTTTCTTCTTTTAAACCAACGGAAAATCCTAATATTTGGAAAATAGAAAAAATAAAAGCTGGAGAAACAAAACAAATTAAAATTCTCGGACAATTTTTGGGAGAAGTCGGAACTTCTAAAACAATTAGCGCGATTTTAAATTATCGGCCCATTAATTTTTCTTCGTCTTTTTTTGAAAAAAATAATTCAATCACAACAATTTTAAATAAAGCAAGCGTTGTTTTAAATATTAACGCGCCAGAAAAAGTTTTGGCTGATGGATTAATTGATTACGAAATTAAATATAAGAATAATACCCTGTTACCTATTGAGGCAATTAAAATGATTATTGAATTTCCAGAAGCATTTGAATTAATAAAATCCGATCCAGAAATTTTGCAAAACGATAATGATGTTTGGTTTTTTAGTAATCTTCAACCTGGAGAAGAAAAAATATTAAAAATAAATGGAAAAATTAAAGGCGCTTTAGGAGAGATTAAAGAATTAAAAGTAAGCTTGGGAATTGTTGATTCAGATAATAAATTTCGTTTACAAACAGAAAAAACCAGTATTGTTTTTTTAATATCTTCAAATTTGTTTGTGGAATTAAGAATTAATTCTCAAACATTGGCAAATCAATCAGCTAATTTAGGGGATACATTAAATTATGAAATTTTTTATAAAAACAATGGAGAAATGGAAATTAAAAATTTAACATTTGAAGTTAGGGTAATTAGTCCTAATTTACGATGGCAAAAAATAGAAACAAAAACATTGCCTCGAGAATTGGAATTAATTAGTAGAAATCCTTTGTATTTTTATAATTTTCTTAATTCAATGGACCAGGAATCTTTTTTAACATGGTCTAGAGATCAAGTTCCTCAACTTTTTTCTTTAAAACCTGGTGAAGAGGGGAGCATTCCTTTTAAAATTATTTTGCAGGATAAAATATTTTCAAGAGAAGAAGGAGTAGAGGATAAAAAAAATCTGTTTAAAAATTTTTATTTAGAAAGTATTATTAAAGCAAAAGCCAAAATAGCCAATTTAGAAGAAAGTAATTTTGAAATAAATAGCTCAAAAGTTACAACAAAAATTAAAACACAGACTGAGCTTAAAATTGAAACAATGCCTTTGGAAAATGGAAATTGGCCACCAAAAATAGACACAGAAAGTGAATATCAGATTAATTGGAAATTAAATAATGCAATGAATAATTTAAAAAATATTAAAGTATCTACTTTTTTACCCGAAAATGTGACATGGAAAGAAGAAAGCAAGGTTTCTACTGGAGAAATAAAATATAATCCAGAAACGCGCGAGGTGAGTTGGGAAATTAATTGGTTACCGACTTATGTGGGAGAGCCATTTTCTGAAACTAAAATTGAAGCGAATTTTAAACTTAGCATAAAACCAGAATGGTTAAATGAAAATATTATTTTATTAAAACAAACCGCTTTAAAAGCGGATGATGAATTTATACAAGATTCTATTTCAACATCCTATGACCAAATTTCAATTGATTAAAAAATCAAAAAAATCTAAAGCACGGTTGAGTTTATTTAAAACTTCTCATGGTGATATTGAGGGGCCTTTTTTTATGCCTATTGCTACGCGTGGAGCGATAAAAAATTTAACTCCTGACGAAATGAAATCTTTGAAGAATCAAATTATTCTTTCAAATACTTATTATTTAATGCTTAGGCCGGGAATGAAAGTAATTAAAAAAGCAGGAGGATTGCATAAATTTATGAATTGGAATGGTCCAATTTTAACGGATTCTGGAGGTTATCAGGCATATTCGTTGGGAAGTTTAAAGTTTAAAGTTCAAAGTTCAAAGTTGCAAATTGAAAATAATAAATTTCAATCAAAAAGCCCTTCTGAAGTTCTTCAAATGGGTCAGGGGATTTTTAAAGAAAGAAACCCTTTAAATATCCCTTTACAAAGAGACTTAAGCGTAAAATTTTCCGAACAAGGAGTGGAATTTTATTCAGAGGTTGATGGAGAAAAAATTTTTTTATCACCAGAAAAAGCAGTAGAAATTCAGATAATTTTAGGATCAGACATTATTATGGTTTTAGATCAATGTGTTGCTTTGCCATGCGATTATAAAAAAATAAAGCAGGCATTAGAATTAACAACAAGATGGGCAAAACGGTCTAATGAATATTTTTTAAAAAATAAAAAAGAACATCAAATGTTATTTGGCATTGTTCAAGGTGGAACATATAAAAAATTGCGGTTGCAAAGCGCGAAAGAACTTGTTAATATTGATTTTGATGGATATGCAATTGGAGGATTGGCTGTGGGTGAGCCAAGAAAAAAAATGTTTGATGTTTTAAACTGCACAGTTCCAATTTTGCCGGAAAATAAACCGCATTATTTAATGGGTGTAGGTAAGCCAGAAGAAATTATTGAAGCAGTAAAAAGAGGAATTGATATGTTTGATTGTGTTATTCCCACACGAAACGCACGACATGGAACATTATATAAGTTCAAAGTGAAAAGTGTAAAGTTAAAAGTTAAAGAAGAGGATTTTTATGAAATAATACGGATTACTAACGCTAAATTTGAATATGATTTGCAGCCAATAGATTCTAATTGTTCTTGTTATACTTGCCAAAATTATTCCCGCGCTTATTTGAGACATCTTTTTATGACAAATGAATCGCTTGGATTTCGTTTAGCTACAATTCACAATTTGGCTTTTTATTTGGAATTAATGGAAAAAATTAGAAAAGGAATTTTAGAGGGAAGGATATAAGAAATTATAAATTTTTAATTAAAGAAAAGTTAAGAAATTATAAATTTTGAATTTTGAATTTTAAATTTTTATGAAAAAAGAAACAATTATTATTTCTCTTGGTGGGTCGCTTATTGTTCCAAATGAAATTGATTTTAATTTTTTGAAAAATTTTAGAAAATTAATTTTAAAATATTTAAAAAA
>PGYQ01000005.1 GCA_002839745.1 Candidatus Kuenenbacteria bacterium HGW-Kuenenbacteria-1 | reverse complement strand
TTGAATTATTTTCCAAACTATTTTCCAAATTTTTTTCAAATTATTTTTAAATTTTTCTTGCATATTATTTTTTCAATGTTTAGAAATCCGTATTCCAAATATTAAGTTTATAAATTAGAAATCTTTACGTTTTCTTGTTTTCCTGTTTGCATATTTTTTAAACAAACTTCGTTTTTCTCTCTTTCTACATCTCCAAATAACAACACCTTTTCTATATTCATATCATTGGCATATTGTAAAGCTTTGCTGGGTGATCTAAATAAATAATCCACATCTACCTTATATCCTTTGGCTCTTAATTCTTTTATAATTTTTAATCCTGGTTGAATATTTTGTTCGCCAATTGGAACAAACAATATTTCCACCACTGTTTTTTTATTTATTTTTTGAAAAATTTTCAAAGCGTCAAAAATAGGTTCCAAACCAAAAGAAATTCCAATAGCTGGAATTTCTTTTTCTGAATTCAAAAATTTACCAATCATTTTATCATATCTCCCACCAGCAGCCAAAGATCCACTAATTTTACTTTTGTCTTTTAAAAATATTTCAAAAACATTTCCCGTATAATATGCCAACCCACGAGCCAAGCTGGGCAAAAAAATCACATCGCTTGTGTCGTCCAAATAAGACAAGGTTTTTTCTATTTCCAACAAACCCTCTTGATTAATTAATATTTTTTTTAAATGATCTATTTTTTCCTGGTTATTTTTCCCGTCAATATTAATTAATTCTAAAATTTTATTAATATCTTGAATTAATAATCCCTTTTTTTCTAATTCTTTTATCACACTTTTTTTGCCAATTTTATCTAATTTATCAATAGAAATAATAATCTGATCTTGTATTGTTTCTGGAATTTTAATTTGATCCAAAATAGCATTAAGTATTTTCCTATTATTAATTTTTATTTCAATATCTAAATTTAATTTTTTAAATACATTTAATGCCAACTCAATAATTTCCGCATCAATTATTTCATTTTTTATTCCAACAACATCAACATCACATTGCCAAAACTCTCTATATCGCCCCAATTTAATCGGCCCATCTCTAAAAATTTGCCCAATTTGATAACGCTTAAAAGGCATTTTCAAATTTTGATTCATACCAATAAAACGAGCAAAAGGAATGGTAAGTTCTGTTCTTAAAATTAATTTTCGCTTGCCATTATCTTGAAATGTAAAAGATTCTTTTAAAATATCTGCTTCCTCTCCTTGAATGTGTTTAAAAGAAAATAAAGAAAATCTCTCAAAAATGGGAGTTTCTATTGGAGAATAGCCAAAAATTTCAAAAACATTTTTTAAAGTATCAATAATTTTTTCTCTGGCAATTTTTTCTTTTGGCAAAAAATCCCTGACCCCCTTTGCTAATTGTAAAATATCCTGTTTAAACATAATTTTAACTTTCAACTTTCAACTTTCAACTTTCAACTTTTAACTTTTAACTTTTATGGGACGGACGACCGGATTCGAACCGGCAACCACCAGGACCACAACCTAGCGCTCTACCATTGAGCTACGTCCGTCAAAAAAAATTAAAGAAATTTTGAATATAGAATTTTAAATTTAAAATTAAATTCATTAAATCTAAAATCTAAAATTTCTTTAATTTTTTGGAATTACTTCTTTCCAAATTGGCAAAGGAAAATTTACTTTGTTTCTTTCAAACTTAGTTTTTACATCACAACTATATTTATTATTATCTGTAATATTTAAACTCAAATTTTCTGATAAATTTTCAATTTTATCATATTTTCGACTAATTACTTCTTTCCCTTTCATCTCTTCTTTATTGTTTATTGTTATTGTTTTTTCGCAAATTTCATTTTTATTACAAGTTTCATCATTTATATTACAGTCTTCGGGTTTTTTGCACTTACTTCCAAATTCCCAAACCCTCTTTTCTATATAAAGATCTTTACAAATATCTTTAAGATCGCCTTCCGGCATTAAAGGTAATAATCCTCCGCAAGTCTCTAAATAATAATTGTCTTTCATAAAAGATTTATCAGAAATTTTAAAAGAAATTGTATCTCCCGCATTAACCTTTAAAGTCTTGCATGGCACATAGTTTGTGTTATCTTTTGAACATTCAAATTCCACTGCTTCAGGGTAAGGATGTTTAGGGGTTTTAAATTCTCCTCCATATAAATACTTTGACCAAGTCTTGTTATTGCTTTGAACTTTCACTTGCCAATAATAAGATTTTTCTGTTGTTATTCCATATTCAAGTTTATTTTCATTACCTTCTACAAAATAAAATCCATTTGCGTCTGTTTTTGTTATGTCTATTATTGGATTATTAAAATCAATATTATCCGCAATTTGAATTTGATAACCTGTTTGAGAATCATCGTTCTTGCAAGGCACAAAATCCCAATATAATTTTATTTGAGGCCTAAACCCATTCCAAATACAATTTTCTTTAAACTCAGAAGTGCTTGGATTTTCAGCTCCAGGTTCATAATCAGAAATAAAAGTAGACACTTTATAATTACTACCTTTAAAACTAATCCAACCAAAATCTTCTGACCAAGCCCAACCTGTTAAATTTTCTGTTTGCCCGTCTCTTTGTACTTGATAATTTGTTCCGCTCATTTTAATCCATGCTTTGGTATTTTCTACTTGGGCCCAGCCATTAACAATTCTATCTTTTTTGTCACAGGTTTTACTCGTATTTAATGTCGCTTCTTGTTCAAGATATCCTTCAACTTTTGGATAATTAATTAAAGAATGCGTTGAATTATTAAAATTAATCCAGCCAATGTTTTCCGACCAAGCCCAACCAGAAAATTTTCCTGTATCTGTGTCAATATCTACTCCGTAATCTATTGTTCCGCAAGTTCCATGATCATCACAATTAAAACTAATCCATCCAATATTTTCCGACCAAGCGTGCCCATGAACATTATGCCCATCCGCTTGAGCTTGATTTGAAATAAAAAAAACGCTAACTAAAATAAAAATAGTGATTGTAAATAAATTAAATATTTTAAAATTTTTGGTTGTAATTTTGAATTTTGACATTTGAATTTCTGTCATCCCAACCGACTCATGGCCATCGGAGGAGCGGATCCGCCAGCTGGCGGACTTAATAAAGTTAAAAGTTTAAAGTTCAAAAAAAATTATTCTATTTTAATGTTTTATATTATATAATATTTTTAAGAAAAAAAACAGAGACGCGATATTTTATCACGTCTCTGTTTTTTATTTTTTAATTTAAAATTCCATCTCATTTTTCAAATTTTAGTGTCTAAACAAACCCGACCACCTACTTAGCAGCAGGAGTAGTAGCAGGAGTAACAGAATTTAAAACAGTATTACCTTGTAATGTAGTAATAACCCAAGAAATAATCGTATAAGCAACTAAAACAATAATCAAACCAATCACTGCATTAACCAAAAACTCTTTTGCTTTTTTGCTTTTTTCTTCATTGCCTCCAGCAGTCATCCATATAAATCCTCCAATAATTATCATAATAACTGCTACAATTCCTAAAAATCCTAAAACAACCTTAACAACACTAAGTATTAATCCCTTTAAGTCAGTTGTTCCTGTCTTAAGTTCAGTACCATTAACTACCTTATTTAATCCGTCCAAAGAAGATTCGGCAGTGGCTCCTGTTGCTGCGCTAACGGTTGCTATAGAAATTAGATTATTATTTTTTTCAACAGGAATGAAGGTAATTATAGGTATAACAAGAAAACAAAAAAATAATCCTAAAAAAACAATTTTCTTTACCTTTTTTTGATTAATTAAATTTAATATCATAATTTTATTTATTAATTTATAAATTATTGATTCATTGC
Organism: Candidatus Kuenenbacteria bacterium HGW-Kuenenbacteria-1; assembly: GCA_002839745.1. Lineage (NCBI taxonomy): Bacteria > Candidatus Kueneniibacteriota > Candidatus Kuenenbacteria bacterium HGW-Kuenenbacteria-1. The sequence goes on along the minus strand of PGYQ01000005.1, from coordinate 22,761 downwards.
TGTAAGCGATTCCTTAATAACAAAATTTGCGATTGCATAAGCAGACAAAACAATGGCTAAGCCAATAATACCAGCAATAATAAACTGTCTCGCCTCAGTAGATTTTTCTTCACTGCCACCACCGGTCATATATTTAAACCCTCCAATAATAATTATTATAACCGCAATAACCCCTAAAAATCCTAAAACAACATTAACAACTCTCATTATTGTGCCTTTTAAATCAGTGCTCATTGGCAATCCAGATTTACCCATAACATCATTAGATAAAAGTTCATTTGTGGTTAAGGTCGCAGCATTGGCAAATTGAGTATTAATTGCTATTGGGATAACTAAAGAAGCACAAAATACAATAAAAAAAAGACTGAATAATATTTTGTTTGTTTTTTTGGTTTTTGTTTTCAACATTATTCCACCCCCTTTCGTAGTTAGATTAAAAGTTAAAAGTTAAAAGTTAAAAGTTAAAAGTTAAAATTATTATCGCTTAAATTTTAGAAAAAATCAATTTTTTTTAGTGGATAACTAAAACAAAATTTCTGTTTGACAAAATTTACCAAGAGAATAAAATTAATAAAATATAAATTTTAATTTTTTAATTTATGTATTATTATATTTACGATTCTTATTTAAATCATCCGCAATACAATAAGGTTTTAACTAAAATTGAAAACAAATTAATTGATTTAGGCCTTAAAGGAAAAATTATTAAATTGTCTGCTTTTAAAAAACTTAAAGGAGTTATTAACGAAATAATAAAACAAGGAGCTGAAACAATTGTTATTTGTGGGGATGATCAAATAATTAATCAAACAATTAATTGTTTAGAAAATTTTGATATTTGTTTCGGCTTTATTCCAATAACATCCTCCAGTAAAATTGCTCGTGTTTTAGGAATTCCACCATTTGAAACAGCTTGTAATGTTTTAGCTAATCGAATTATTAAAAAAATAGATTTAGGAAAAATAAATGAATATTATTTTCTTTCTCAATTAGAAATTTTTAATGTAAACAATGTTGAATGCGATGATCAATATCATCTTTATTTTAAAACAAACCAACCTTTTTATATTTATAATTTAAGTTTTTTAAATTTTCAAAAAAAAATTAATCCTCAAGATGGTTTTTTAGAAATAGCAATTTCATGTACTAAAATTTTTAAATTTATTCCAAAATTCGTATTAAAATTATTTAAAAAAGAAAATAAAATAGATAGTTTTGTTCTTGTAAAAAAAATAAAAATTAATTCCAATAAAGAAATATTTTTACAAATTGACTATAATCCAAAAATTATTTTATCTCCCGCTTTTATTAAAATTATTCCTAATAAATTTAAAATTATTGTTGGCAAAGAAAGATCTTTTTAATTAATGCCCTTGAGAGGAATCGAACCTCTATTTAAAGCTTAGGAGTCTTTCGTTCTATCCGTTGAACTACAAGGGCGCACCAAAGAAATTTTGAATTATAAATTAATGTTATTATAAATTATCAAAACTAGCAAGAAAAAAAAATTAGCTTTTTAAAAAATTTTATGCTATTCTTATAAAAGTTAAATTTTTTTATTTTGATTTTTGGTTTATAATAAAATTATGGAATTTTTTCTTAAAAAGAAAAATATTACTTTGAAAAGAAAAATAGGAGATTTAGGGGAAAAAATAGCTAAACAATATTTAAAAAAGCAGGGTTATAAAATTATAAAACAAAACTACACCAACCGCGCGGGAGAAATAGATTTAATTGTAAAAGAAAAAGATCAAATTGTTTTTGTTGAAGTTAAAACAAGAACAAATCAAAATTTTGGTTATCCTGAAGAAGCAATAGATTCCCGAAAACAAAATAAAATATTTAAAACCGCTCAAAATTATTTAATAAAAGAAAAAATATTTTCCGAAAATTATCGTTTTGATGTAATCAGTATTGAGATGGATCAATCCACTAAAAAAGCTATTATTAAGCACATTAAATCCGCATTTTAATGTAAAAATCATAATCCATATAAATAAGCTATTCAGTTAACTACGAATTTTTTTATACTAACTTTCAACTTTTAACTTTTAACTTTTAACTTTCTATGTCTTCACCAATTTTAATTGCTATAAAACAAATTTGCGATGAAAAAAATATTTCTGCTGAAAAAGTTATAGAAGCGATTGAGCTATCTTTGGCTGCCGCTTTTAGAAAAGATTTTGGACAAATTGGACAAAATATCAAAGCCAAATTTGATGTTGAAACTGGAAATATTAAAATTTTTGATATTAAAACAGTTGTTAATTATCAACCCGAAGAAGAAACAAAAGAAATAGAAAAATCAGAAGAAGAATTTAAAAAGAAAAAATTTAACCCAAAAACAGATATTTATTTAGAAGAAGCAAAAAAAATAAAAAAGAATATTAAAATTAACGATGAAATCAAAACAGAATTAGAAATTTCTCACGATTTTGGTCGAATAGCCGCGCAAACAGCCAAACAAGTAATTGTTCAAAATTTAAGAGAAATGGAAAGAGAATCTTTATATGAAGAATTTAAAGACAAAGAAGGAAAAGTGCTTAATGGAATTATTCAACGTTTTGAAGGAAGAAATGTAATAATTGATTTGGGACGCACTATTGGTTTATTGCCTGTTGAAGAACAAATTCCTTTTGAAAAATATAATGCCGGACAACGATTAAAAGTTTTTGTTTTAAATATTGAAAAAGAAACCAAGGGACCTAAAATTATCGTTTCTCGAACTCATAAAGAATTACTTAAACAATTATTCTATTTGGAAATTCCAGAGATATCAAATGATGTAGTAGAAATTAAAGCGATTGCTCGTGAAGCTGGAGCTCGTTCAAAAATAGCTGTTTTTACTAAAGAAAAAAATATTGATCCAGTGGGTTCTTGTATTGGGCAAAAAGGAACAAGAATTCAAACAATTATTTCTGAATTAAATGGTGAAAAAATTGATATTATTGAATACAGTGAAAATATTTCTAAATTTATTTCCAATGCCTTATCTCCAGCTAAAGTTATAAAAACAGAGATAGATAAAAAAAATGAAAAAGCCTGTGTTATGGTAAGAGAAGATCAATTATCTTTGGCGATTGGTAAAGACGGACAAAATGTAAGATTAGCCGCTAAACTAACTGGCTGGAAAATTGATATTATTGCCCAAAAAGAAGAAGCAAAAGAGAATAAAGAAGAAGAAGAAGAAAGGATAAATTAAAAATTTTTGCTTATTATTTTATGTCTCCTACTTTAAAACAATACGTGATTGCATTATATGAATCTTTAAAAAATGAAAAAGAAATTGATCAAAAAATTTTTAATTTTGTAAAAGTTTTAAAAAAAAATAATGACTTAAAATTAAAAAATAAAATTATTTTAGAATTTGAAAAATATTGGAAAAAAGAACAAGGCATAATTGATGTCTTAATTAAAAAAATAAAACCATTAGAAGAAGAACAAAAAAATAAATTAATTAACTGGATAACTACACACGACTTACAATTAATAAATAAAAAAATAAAAGAAGTTAAAATAAAAGAAGAAATTGATAAAAATTTAATCGGCGGAATGATTTTAAAAATTGGAGATTCAATAATAGATGGGAGCATAAAAAAACAGTTAAAAATTTTAAAAGAAAAATTAATTTAGTTAAAGTTATCAACAATTTTGCTTGTTATTTAAAATAAAAATTATATAATTAATTTAAAATAAAAAAAATATAAAAAATTTTTATTTTAAAATTTAACTTAATACAAATGGAAGGGGGTGGACAAATGGCAGTAACAAAAACAAAAACAAAAGTAAAAACTCCAGTTAAAGCAAAAGCAAAAACTCCAGTTAAAGCAAAAGCAAAAGCAAAAACTCCAGTTAAAGCAAAAGCAAAAACTCCAGTTAAAAGAGGTAAAAAATAATTTTTATAAATTGCTTTTAAAAAAATAAAACTTTCCTTATAAGGAAAGTTTTATTTTTTTAAAAGCAATTTCTTTAATTTAAAATTTTTTAGAAATTATTTTCCCATAAACGCCATCATAACCCGGATCAAAAATTATTTTTTCTTCACGCATATTTTTTATCATTTCAACAATTTCATTTGAGGTGATTTTTTTTAACTCCTTATAACTTAAATTTAAAAGAACATTAAATTCATTTCCTCCTTGTTTAATTAAATTAAAATATTCTTTCTCAACTTTTTTAGAATTCTTTCCTTGTTTAAAAATATTGGCAATAATTTCTTGAAGTGGAATTATTTTTTTATAAAGATTAAATTTTTTAAAATCAACTTTATTAATAGAACGATCAGCTAATTCTTCAACGCGATACAAAACACCTTTATTTAAAGGTTTTTTACATTTAGGGCAACTTGCGTGATATTTTTTTGTTTGTTTTGGAGAAAAATTTATTTGGCATTTGCGATGTCCATCAAAATAATATTTGCCTTGCTCTGGAAAAAATTCAATTGTTTGCAATAACGAACTCTTTGAATTTTTTGTTTGACGAATAGCTTTTATGATTTCTTGATAATTCAAAGTTTTTAATTCAAAAATATTGGCTTCGCGACCCAAATTTTGCAACGAATGCGCATCTGAATTTGAAAGCAAAGTAATTTTATCCAAAGCGGAAAGCCGATGATTCATTGCTGGATCTGAACAAAGACCAGTTTCAATTGAATAAATATACGGGGTTAATTCTTCAAAACATTCTTCAATAGAATCAAACCCAAACTTAGAACCAAAAATTGAAAACCACGGTGTCCATACATGAGCCGGAACAATTAAACAATCCTCCGAAATATCCAAAATTATTTTTGCTAACTCTTTTGCGTCCAATCCTAAAATTGGTCGCCCGTCTGATTTTAAATTTCCTTTTAAAGAAAGTTTTTTATTAATTTTTTCCGCTATTTGTAAATTTGGAGCAAAAATTAAAATATGAATTCTGCGACCTCTATTATTTTTTGTATAAATACAACTAATCTCTGTAGTAAAAATAAATTTCACACTGGGCTGATTATTTAAAAAAGATTTTTTAATTGTAAAAAGCCCTTCATTTTCTGAAGGTTCTAATTTTTTTTTCAGTTCATTGAACCATATTGGATGCGTAAAATCTGTGACACTTAAAATATCAATTCCCTTAATTTTCGCCCATTGATTAAAATGTTCTAAATCCATTAACTGGCTCGTCGCTCGAGAATATTTTGAATGTAAATGAAAATCAGCAATGTAGTTCATAAAATAAAATTTTTAACCTTGACTTTGAACTTTTAACTTTTAACTTCTTTCATCTCTCCCCAATTATCACCTACCTTAATCTTTACCTTAATTGGAACTTTGAATTTTTTTGTTTCTGGAAAATTTTCCATTTCTTGTTTAATTAATTTCACAGTTTCTTTAACTAAATTATCTTTTACTTCAAAAACTAATTCATCGTGCACTTGTAAAAGAATTTTTGCTTTATTGTTTATTCTAATCATCGCTATTTTTATTAAATCCGCAGCTGTCCCTTGAATGGGCATATTTACAGCCATTCGTTCAGCAGCATTTTTAATCTGAAACATTTTTGAATTTATTTCTGGTAAATATCGACGACGCCCAAACAAAGTTTCTGTGTATCCATTTTCTTTTGCCATTTTTTTAATTTCTTCTAAATAATTTTTAATACCTTTATGAATTTCAAAATATTTTTCAATAAATTCTTTGGCTCTATTTTGAGAAATGTCTGTTCTTTGAGCTAATCCATAAGCACCCATTCCATAAATAATTCCAAAATTAATTGCCTTGGCTTGCTGTCGCATTTCTGGGCTCACTTCATTTAATTTACATTCATTAATTTCAGCCGCTGTTCTAATATGAATATCTTCTTTATTGTTAAAGGCCTGAATCATTTTTTCGTCATTAGCCAAAGAAGCAATAACACGCAATTCTATTTGAGAATAATCGGCGGCAATTAATTTATATCCTTTTTCAGCAATAAAAGCCGTTCTAATTTCTTTGCTAAATTTTCCCTTGTTTGGAATATTTTGTAAATTTGGATTAGAAGAAGATAAACGACCAGTGGCAGTAATTGTTTGATTAAAGCTAGTGTGAATTCTTTGAGTTTTTAAATTAACCAATTTTGGCAAGGCTTCTGAATAGGTTGATTTTAATTTAGAAATTTCGCGATATTCTAAAATTGAATCAATAATTAAATGACTACCTTTCATTTTTTCTAATTCCGAGGCCGCAGTAGAAATTCCTGTTTTTATTTTTTTAATTCCATTAACAGAGATTTTTAACTTTTCAAATAAAATTTTTTTTAATTGAAGCGGAGAATTAATATTAAATTTTTCTTCAGCTATTTTATAAATTTTTTCTGTCAATTGTTTCTCATAAATTACTAATTGTTCGGTTAATTTTTCTAAAATTTTTACATCAATTTTTATTCCATTTCTTTCTATTTGCGTTAAAACAGGAACTAATGGCATTTCTATTTTTTGAAACAGTTCCCAAAGATTTTTTTCTTTCAATTGCGACGTTAATTTTTCAACCAATTGAAAAGTATAATCCGCGTCTTCGCAAGAATATTCAGCCATTTTTTGAACTGAAATTAATTCCATTATTTGTTCTAATTTTTTTTCATCAATATTTTTTGGAATTTTAAAACCAACCAATTTTTCAAAAGAAATCATCTGATGGCCTAATTCTGTAAAAACCACATTATCTAAACTATGCGCTCGTGTACCCGGATTTAATAAATAAGAAGCAATCATGGTATCAAAATCTGTTCCTTGTAAATTAATTCCTTGCTCTTTTAAAATCGCCATATCAAATTTAATATTATGCCCATACTTTTTTATTTTTATATCTTCTAAAATATTTCTTAAACTTTGAACTTTGAACTTTGAACTTTGAACTTTTATATAGTATGCTTCTCTTTTTTTCCAACAAAAACTAATACCTAATAATTTCGCTTTAAAAGGATTTAAACTTGTTGTTTCTGTGTCTAAACAAAACGCTTTTTGTTTTTCTAATTCTTTTAAAAATTTTTCAAACTCCTCTTTAGTATCAATTAATTTATAAGCGTTTAAAGGTTGAACCTCCAAACATTGATTTATGTTTTCTGGGCATACACAAGGGTGCGCCCCTACAAATTTATTTTCTTGTTCTTGTATTTTAATGATTTCTGGAATTTTAGATAACAATGATTTAAATTCTAATTCTTGGAATAAATCAATAATTTTTTTTTGATCAAAACCTTCTAATCCACATTTTTCTAATTCAATTTGTATTGGCGCGTCTTTTAAAATAGTCACCAATTTTTTGCTTAAAAACGCCTCATCCTTATTTTCTAAAAGTATTTTTTTTATTCTCTCTTTAATTTGATCATTAGTTGCTTCAGGTGCTTTTTCATAAATTTTTTCCAAAGTGCCGAATGCTTTTAATAAATCAGAGGCTATTTTTTCACCAATACCCTTTGCTCCAATAATATTATCTGATGGATCTCCACGCAAGGCTTTAAAATCAATCATTTGTTTTGGCGCTAAACCATAACGTTCTTGTACTGCTTTGTCGTCATAAATTATTGTTTCTGTAATCCCTTTTTTAAGAGTACAAACCTTGATGTTTTTATTAACTAATTGTAAAAGATCTAAATCGCCAGAAATAATAATTATTTCTATTAATGGATTAAGTATTACTAATTGATTTGTAATTGTTCCAATTAAATCATCTGCTTCATATCCGTCTTTTTCAAAAATAGGAATATTAAATGCTTCTAATAATTCTTTTACTCGAGGAATTTGATTATAAAATTCATCAGATTGTTTTACTCGTTGAGCTTTATATTTTTCAAAAATTTCATGTCTAAAAGTAGGCGCCTTTTTATCAAAAGTGACGACAAAATGAGTGGGTTTTAGATCTTTTAAAACTTTTAAAAAAATCATTGTGAATCCATAGACAACATTAATGAGTTCTCCTTTTTTTGTGTATAATGGCGGTATAGCATGCCAAGCACGATGTAATAAAGCATTTCCGTCAATGATGATAAATTTCATAAAATGAGTAACCTGTAATAAGTAAAATGAAAATTAAAATTCAAAACATTTTATATTTTTATCGGTTTACTTGTTATGGATTACTTGTTACTAATTACTTAACTCTATTATAACAAAAAAAGAGCTTTATTACAAACTCTTTTAGAAATTTTAAATTATAAATTATAAATTTTGAATAAAATAGGCAAAATTTGTAAAACAAATTTTACATTCGGAATGTTGTCATTCCCACCCTTGATGAAACTCAAAAGCAGACTCCAAAGGGAATCCAGAGGAGACTGTCATCCTCGCGAACGCGGGGATCCAGATTTAATTAACTTATGAAACCTGGATTCCCGTTGTCACAGGAATGACAGAAAGAGAATAATCATTCACTTTCCGATACAATAAAATAAAAATAAAATTAAATAGAAACGATCTGAAAATTAATTTATAATTTATAATTTATTCTTCCTCGTCTTCTTCTAAATTTTCTTCTTCTGTCTCGCTTTCTTCTAAAAATTCTTCTGGCTCTTCTTTTCTAATCGCTTTATCAAATTCATCATCATTCATTCCAGTTAAAACTTTAAGTTTGCTTTTAAAATTTTTATTAAACTCTATTATTAATTTTGGTTCTTTTAAAAAATATTCTGTTAAGGTTTCTATTACTTCTTTTGGAAAGATAGGCAAAAAAACAAGAATGTCATTCTTGTCTTCTTCTGAAACATTCGTTTGAATGATTATTTGTTTTAAATTTTCTAATGCTTGTGACATTTTCTCCTTTTTAAAAATTAGGATAATTTTTATTTCTTTTTTTCTCTAGAATAAAACAATTTTAGCATGTCTGTTGTCTCTTTTGATACCTTTTGAAGTTCTTGAAATTTTTCTGATAAACTACCCTCTAGCTTTTTTAGAACATCTAATGGAAGACTCTTTAAAACTTCTTCGTAATTTTCTACTGTTTTTTCTAATCCCTCTTGGTGTAAATCTGTAAAGTCTACTCCTCCTTCAAATTCTCTTATCATAATATTTTTAATTAATAAATAAAATTTCTTGTTTTTTTGATTTTAATGTTCCTAAATTTAGAATAGTTTTTCTAATTCTTTTTTAGAAATTTGCGCTTGACATAAAATTGCCGATAAAGTTCCTTTAGCTAAAGGTTTGTTATGTAAAACGATGGTTACTTTTCTATTATCAAGATGTTTTAGTCTTAAATGACTGCCCTTTTGTCTTAATTTATTAAAGCATTCACTAAATCCTTAGGTAAAATTTGAAAACTTTGAATCATAAAATTTTATCTAATCCCAGCTAACTTAGGACAAAAAACTTGAATTGTCCTCATCAACCCCTTTTCTGGTCTTTCAATCGGAATCAATTCGCCTTCTTCAGCTAAACACTCTAAATGAAATTTTATTAATTTTTCCATATTAGAAATTGCTTCTTCAGTTGTATCTCCATTGTCTGCCAATCCTAAAACAGGACAAAAAAATCGAATAACAAAATTTATTTGTTCCTTTTTCAACATCTGGCTCTATAATAATTAAATAATTTAAAAGTTTTCTTTTTTCCATATTTTTAATTTTGATTTATTTTATTAAAAAATTATTTTTATTATACATGTTTTTTACGATTTGTCAAATGCTGATAAGCTAAATCAGTGGTTATGCGACCACGAGAAGTGCGTGATAAAAAACCCAACTGCATTAAAAATGGTTCATAAACATCTTCAATTGTTGCCATTTCTTCGGAAATGGCCGCGGCAATTGTATTTAATCCCACCGGCCCTCCGTTAAATTTTTCAATAATTACTTTTAAAATTTGACGATCAATTTGATCTAAACCTAAATGATCTACCTCCAACATTGCCAGCGCTTCTTGAGCTAAATTTTGTTTGATAATTTTTTCATCCTTAACTTGAGCATAATCACGAACTCTTTTTAAAAATCGATTGGCAATACGAGGCGTTTTTCTAGCTCTTTTGGCTATTTCTTGACAGGCTTCTTTTTCTAATTCAATAGATAAAATTTTTGCAGAACGATTAATAATTTTTTCAATTTCAAAATCTTCATAAAAATTTAATCGATAAATTGCTCCAAAACGATCTCTTAGTGGCGCGGAAAGAAGACTAATTTTTGTAGTCGCGCCAATAATTGTAAAATGCGGTAAATCTAATCTTAAGGTTTTAGCTGAAGGACCTTTTCCAATAATAATATCCAAAGCATAATCTTCCATTGCTGGATAAAGAATTTCTTCAATTACTTTATTTAAACGATGAATTTCATCAATAAAAAGAATATCGTTATTTTGAAGATTTGTTAAAATAGCCGCTAAATCTCCTGCTCGTTCAAGAGTTGGGCCAGAAGTAACTCTAATATTTCCGCCTGTTTCATGAGCAATAATATGAGCCAATGTTGTTTTGCCTAAACCAGGCGGACCATATAAAAGAACATGCTCAATTGGTTCAGATCTTTTTTTTGCTGCTTTAATAAAAATTTTTAAATTTTGCTTTATTTTTTCTTGCCCAATATATTCATCTAATTTTGTAGGCCGTAAAGTTAAATCTAAATTTTTATCCTCTGGTTTTTCTTTTGAAGCAATAATACGATCAGACATAAAAATAAGTTTTAGTATTAGTTTTTAGAAAATTTAGTGATTAAATCACGTGCTTTTTAATTTTTATTATTTTATTTGGCTTTTATCTAATGTAGCTTCAAACTGAAAATTAATATCTTTCTTTGATGCTAAATTAAAAAAAGGAAATTTAATTTGAGTAAAAATTGGTTGTTTCTTTTTAAAATCTTCTTGAAATTTTAATAATGCTTCTCTATTTTTAGCTATAGCAACAATTTTTATATCAGTAGAATTATTAATATTTTTAAAAGAATAAATTTTTATATCAGAAGGAATAATTTGGGTAAAATAAATTAATATTTTTGACCAAGGAATAAATTCATTTTGAATATCACTTATTTCATTAAAACCCTGATTTATTGTTTTAATTTTTTTATTAAAATTTTGCTGATTATTTTTTAAAATAGAAACTCTTTCACTTGCTATTTTAACAAAAAAAGATTGTAAAAAAAATTCTGTAATAATTAAAATTATAGCTGTAAAAATAGTCATTAAAAAAAGAATTAATAAAAAAGTTCTAATAATTTGATAAATTTGTTTTATTTTTAATTCTTTTTTTATTTTTGGAGAGATTAAATTAAGAATTATATCCATAAAATAGGTTTTAGATTTAATTTAAAATTTCTGTTTTTTATGCTTCTAAGTCTATAATTCCTCTTAAAGCCAGCCCTAAAACTGTAGCATGAGAAGCAAATTTATCTTCAGAAAATGGACAGGTTTTTGTTTTTTTAAAAAATATAGATTGAAAGAAAAAATTTCTTATCCATAATTTAAATGTTGTTTTTTTATTATTAGAAATACATTGCGATTTAAAAATCCATGGCATCTCTTTTTTAACTTCTATTCCTAATTGAGTTGCTAAATAAACATCTAGCCCAACTAAATTTGCTCCACCTCCACATAAAATAATTTCTTTAAAAGTTCCATTAAAAGAAAAATATGTTTTATGAAAAATTAAAGCTTTTTTTATTTCTTCTGATAATCTAAAAATATATTCCAAAAGTATTTCTTTTAAAATACCTTGACATTTTTCCTCATCACATCCACATATTTTTTTCGCTTTCTCTGCCTGTTCAAATGTTATTTCTAATTTAGAAACAATTTCCTGAGTCAATTTTTCGCCAGAAAAAGGCATTGAAATAGAAAATTGAATTGTTCCATAATTATAAACAATTAAAGAGCTACGACTAGCTCCTAAATCTAAAATAAGCCGAGAATTATTATCTTCTTTTTCAATTAAATTGCGGGCTATCGCACAGGCCTCTATTTCAAATATTTTTGGATTCAGCCCAGCTTTTTTTAAAACATTTTCATAAGAATCAACTATATTTTTGACTGTCGCACCAATTAAAACTTGCATTTTTTGTTCATTGTCTTTGGTTATTTTTTTAATAATTTGCCAATCAAAATACATATCTTCTTTAACCAAAGGAATATGCTGACAAATTTCTTGTTCAATAGTTTCTTTAATTTTTTTATTTTCCACTAAAGGAATTTCTATTAATTTAATAAAAGTTTTTGTTTCAGGCAAAGAAACCACCACATCAGATGTTAATATTTTGTTTCCTAAAGAAGTTTTAATTGTTTTTTGAATTAATTCAATAACCTCTTTGGGTTTTTTAATTACACCTGAAATAATATACCCTTCTGGAATAAAAACTTCATTAAAAGCGCGCAATTCTATCTGATTTTTATTTTTTTTTAATTGAATTAATTTTAATGATAAATCACTAATATCTAATCCAAAAGCTGGCTGAAAAGAAAAAAAATTAAACATAAAATAAACAAAAATTTATCAGACAAATTTTATAAAATCAACTTAATTATTCTAATTTCTAAAACCTAACTTTTGTTTGAGCGCAAGTAATAGCTATGGCTAAAGCATCGGCTGCATCATCAGATTTTGGAACTTTTTCTAAATTTAATATCGCTTTAACCATTTTTTGAACTTGCTGTTTTGAAGCGCGACCATAGCTTGCAACTGCTTGCTTAACTTGAAGGGGAGTAAATTCAAAAAAAGGAACTTTCTTTTGTCTAATAGTTAATAAAATAACTCCTCTTGCTTCTCCTACTTTTAAAGCTGTTTTCACGTTTTTGGCAAAAAATAATTCTTCCACGGCAATTTTATCAGGTTTATATTTTTTTACAATTTTTTTTAACTCTAAATGAATTTTTTCTAAACGCTCGATTGTTGAAAGTTTTGAATTTGTATTTATACAACCATAAGTAATTAATTTTATTTCCAGTTTTTTGTCTTCATTTATAATCCCATAACCAGTAATGGCCAAACCGGGATCAATACCAAGAATAATCATAAAAATAACTTTTAGTTTTTAGAAAATTGTAATTTAAAATTGGCAAAAAACATTATTTACATCTAAATCATCGTCTAATTCTTCTAATATTTTTTTTATTTTTTCTTTTGTTTCTTTTTCATCAGCTATTGAACTAATTTTTTCTTTACTCACCCATTCTAGCTCAGCATAATCTATTTTAATTTTTTGTTTTTCTAATTCTTCTTTAATTTTTTGAAATTCCTCTAATTTAATATAAATAACCAATTCTTCTTCCTCTTCTTCTACGTCTTCAACTTTCAAATCAATTAATTTTAATTCAAATTCTTCTAAATTTAGAATTTCTAATTTATTTATTCTAATAACTCCATATTTTTTAAACATCCATAGTACACTATTTACTCCACTTAAACTCCCTCCATGTTTATTTAAAATACTTTTAATATTAGAAACTGTTCGATTTTTATTATCTGTTAAGGTTTCAATAATCAATCCTACTCCATCTGGTCCAAATGCTTCATAAATTATTTCTTCAATTTTTGCTCCACCCAATTCTCCTGTGCCCTTTTTAATAGCCCGTTCAATATTTTCTTTGGGCATATTGGCTTGTTTAGCTTTTTCTATTACCAAACGTAATTTAAAATTTTTCTCAGGATCTCCTCCTCCTTCTCGAGAAGCAATGGAAATTATATTTCCAAGTTTGGTAAAAATAACTCCCCGTTTTTGATCGGTTATTCCCTTTTGCCGTTTAGTTGTCGCCCATTTAGAATGCCCAGACATAATAAGTTAAAAGTCAAAAGTCAAAAGTTAAAAGTCAAAATTAAAAGTTTTAAGTTAAAAATTTTCTTATTTATAAATTAGAAATTAGAAATTAGAAATTAGAAATTTACAAAATTTGTCTCTTTTATCCTCTTATCATCCAAATAATTTTTTTAATCAACCAATCTAATTTTCCTAAAGCAAAAATAAAAAATCTTCTTAATATTTTAAAATCAAATCTTGTTATTTTTGGATTTTTAAAATTAAATCCAGAAATTCTAAATTTAAAATCCATCCCATCCGCTGTTTCTAAATATGGCAATTTGGCTAAAAATTTATCATTTTTTTGTTTAAATAATACTGGCGCCCAACCAAAACTTTCTGACATTACAGCCAAATGCATATTTTTTCCTTTTAAAATATCCTCTTGTTTTAAAAATTGATAAAATTTATTCAAAATACTTTCTGAATCTAATTGAATTTCTAATTGATCTTTTTCTCTTTTATATAAACATTGTTCATTTTCTTTATAATTTTCTTTTATGTTTATTTTTATTTGACTCACGCTATCCCAGCCTTTGTTTAAAAAAAATTTTATTTTTTCGCCCGGCATATCGCAAAGATAAATATTTTTTTCTAAATCCCAATCCAAACCTAATGGATGTTTCATTTGGCCAAATTTTTGCTTTTCTAAAAATTCTTTTTTTTGATAGAATACTGCTTTAATTTCTTCAAATATTTTTTCTGGCTGTTTTTGTTTAAATTTTTCTTCTTCAAAATCTTTAAAATGTTCTTTAACAAAATTTGAAAATTCATCTACAGAATGTTCGTAAAAAGACTTTAAACTAGGCAAGGTTCTAATTATTCGTAAATCATCAACAATATGCAAGACATCATAAATATCAACGCCCGCTTTTAATTTGTAAATTGCATCACGCCATTTAATTGCTTTTTCAAATTCTTGTTTTTTAATCGCTTTTTCCATTTCATCTTCAAATTCTAAAATTATTAAATTATACCAATCATCTGGCACTTCTTCTTTAAATGGTTTTCTTTGAATTGTTTTGTGCGCTTTTTTATAAGCGCCTCTAATTTTACCTGACCGTTGCCATTCAAATGCGATTGCTAAAATCTTTTGATAAAATTCATTGGCCTTATTTTTATCTGCTTGAGAAATTTCTGGAATAGAATAAATAACATCGCGTAAAGCAAAAACGCCTTGTTCAATCATTTCCAAGCTCCACCATGGCTGAGCCGATGCCCACCAATATTGATCAGAAGCAATGGCCATGTCTAATTTATTTCGAATTTCAGAATACCAAGACTCTTTAATGTTTAATGTATTTACAAAATTAATTACCCAATAAGTAAATTCCCATTGCAATTGATGAATTGGATTTTCTGGATGACTCCATAAAATAAATGGATTGCTTTGAATAATTCCTTTTTCTCGATCTAACCAAAAATCCTGTTCTTCTGAAGACCAAGTGCTTTCTCGTGGTTCTAATTCTTCTTTGACGCCAAATTTTTTTATTAAATCAGAAACAAAAACTTTTTCAAAAGTTTTATTTTGATAAATTTCAAATAAAAATTTTTCTAATCCGGGTCGATGATGACCAAATGTTTCTGCATCCATCACTGTTAAAAGATAACGCTCTTTTTTAATTTCATCTCCCAATTCTTCTAAAAGAGATTGCGCCGAACGAACAATGGCTGATAAAATTAAAATGCTTATTCTTTTATCTCTAAATAAAATTTTAAAATTATTTAATTCTTTAATTTGATAAATTTTATTAAATTCTATTTCTGATTTTTCGATTGGACAAGCTAATTGTTCAGCAATCACCCATTCAAAATTTAATTTTTTGGCTACTTGAGCCACTTTAAGACTATATGCCAATTCGGGAATAAAAAAACCTTTGGGATTATAAATTTCCCCAAAATATTTTTCATTGGTTTCTGTGTTTAATTTAATTTGCCTTTCAATTTCTATTTCTGGAAGCAATGGCAAAAATGGATGAAATTTTGCACTACCAGTAAATTCAATTTGCCCTTTTTGAGCCAATTGTTTAAGATCGTTTATTACATCCAAATAATCATATTTTACCAATAGCTCAGTTAGACTGCCATTGATATTTATTGTCATTTTGGCCTTAGGATTTTCTTTTAATCCTTGAATAATTTTCCGATAACTTTCATTAACAATTCGCTCCAAAATATCCGGCATTTGATTAAAAGGCTGATAAAAATGTAAAAAATTTACCCACAACATAAAAATTTTAAATTATAAATTATAAATTTTAATCTCTGACTTGATAATAATCCACCATTACTCTGGTTGCCCACGGGCTAGAAAAAGAATCAATAGATGGCAAAAATTCAACCTTCCAACGAAAATCACTGCCAATGGTTTTAAATTTTATCATTTTGCCCAACTCTGCTTTAGTCCAATTTTTGCCTCCATTGTTGGTAAGAAAATATTGAATTTTGCCTTCCTCTTCTCCGTCTTCCTTTTCTACCAAAGATCCTTGCATAATTTTATTGTTCTTAGAATTAATTTTTAGAGACTCCCAAATAACCTTATCTTTTTTTTGAAATCCCAAATCAGTAAAACGATAAATATAAAAAAAAGCGTTATCAAAAGCAATGCCATAAATTTGATGCTCTTTAAAACCTGGAACCAATTGAAATGATAAAACATTTTCTAATAACACGGGCGTAAAATCATTTCCAATGCCACTTAAAAGCCGTAAAAATTTTGGCGAAGAACTTTTTGACGAAGAGCCAATCCACCAAGCGCCGTCTTGATAAAAAATTTCTGGTTTCATCTCGCCATCCATTACTCGAATTGGGAAAAATTGAGAAAAATTCTGTATAAAAGATTGATTATTTATTGAAAATTGATATGCCTGCCCTTCGTATGCCCCGTAAACTGCTAATATTTCTTGCTTATTTGGATTATATCCAAAAAAAATATTCCCAAAATATTCAGAAGAAAAAAAAGAATTTTGATTTCTAAAAATTATCTGCCAATGATTATTAGTAAATTGATAAATATTTCCTTTATATTTTTTTTCATCTTTTTCAACGACGCCCAAAAGCCATAGGTCATCAGTTTTACCAATTGACAACAATGATGATTGACTGATTTTAAATTCAATAAGAGAAATTTTTAATGTTTGCGTATCAAATTTCCACAATTTTTTTCCATTAGTAATTAAACATTTTCCTTTCACACAAGCCAAATTTAAATCTACTTCTGAATCAATAAATGAATTTGCAAAAGAATGCGCCAAAATAATTTCGCCTTTTTCAACTGTAAAACTATAAACAAAAAGTTTTTTATCTACCACAAAAACTGCAATCCATTTTTTGCTATATTTATCATAATCAAGCAAAGGAACATTATCTACCTTTGCTTTTTTAATTTCTTCGATTGTGTAAAATAATGGCTGTTTTTCATTTTGAAAAGCAATAATCTCGCCTTGTTTGATAACACAAACTGCTTCTTTTCTGTTACTTTTAATAATTTGATTTTCTTTTGTAAAATTTAATGGTGCGCTTTTATAAATTTCTTCCCATTGATATGCGGGAGAAAAAGAAATTGTTGTTGTTTTAAAATCTTGATAAACCGTTGAGGTTTGAGAATTTTTCCAGCCAGTGCCAGAAAATAAATCAGTAAAACTGCCTCGCGAAAGATTTCCATACTTAGAAATTTCAGGCTGAGAAATTTTAGGCATTTCAAGTATTTTAGGTTTTTCAGGTTTTTGTATTTCTATATTAACTGGGGTCTTTACTACAGAATTTCCCCGAGGTTCAACCTTTCTTAGAGGTCCGTCTTTGATGGCCATCGGATACGGACTTTTCAAAATTAAATTAATTTTCTTTTTTTTCTCCTGAGATTCAATCTCTATATTTTGATTTTTGATATTTTTATTTTGATTTTCTAGCGTTTCATTGTTTTCTTTTATTGGAATTTTTTTTTCTATAATCCAATTAATAATTTCTGTTTTAAAAAATATCGCAAAAAATATTATTAAAATTATTAAGATGCGAGAAATATAAAATTGAATATCTAAATTTTTCTTTGGCGATTTTTTCCCCATATAATAAAAACCTTTATGATTTAATGATTCAATTTTTCTAAATCAAATAAGTTATTTCATCTAAAAAAAGAAAAATTTCCCCATAAAAATATCTTTTAAATTTTAATATCATTATATTACGATGGCATCATATAGATTTAGTATTTTGATCATTGAAAATTTATTTAATAGGACGAACTATCATCTTTCCTTTTTCTACATTTTTATCATGACCCGGAACGTCGCAAAAAAATTCATATTCTCCAACTTTTTCTGGTGCATTAAAAACAATGGCCCGAGTTTCTTTTTTAGAAAGACCTATTACTACAGCTGAAAGTGAAGAATCTTTAAATTTAAACATATGTGCATTAGAATCACCTGAGGTTATAACAAAATTTACGACTTGCCCAGCCTTAACTTCAAAGCTTGATGGTTGTAATCCTTTTTCTGTTACAATAAGTTTAATTGCCTGAGAAGGAATTTGTTTTAAATTAGTAATTGGATTTGATTGTTGTGGAGCATCTAAATCTCCTGGGGTAACATCAAGTTTTACTGGTTTGCCCTCAAGAGTAACAACTTGCCCTCCTTCTGCCACAGGGCTAACGCCAGGCATAGCCTTTTGAATTTCTTTTTGAATTTCTTCTGGCTTATTAAAAGTTTCATTTTGACCAACTGATTTTTTTGTTTTAGTTTGTTTATCTGAATCTTTTACTAAAACATTCCACATAAAAAATATCGCGACAATGGCAATTAAAATCATTATCACAATATCAATGATTGATTTTTTGTCAAATTTCATAAATGTAAAATTAAAATATCAGATTTATAAGAATGGATTTTATCCAATCTAATCTGATTGCCTAAATGGCATTAAAAATTAAAAGTTCAAAATTTAAAATTAAAAGTTAAAGTTTAAAATTAAAAGTTATTTTTTCCCTTTAAGCGACAAAATTAAAGAAAAAGTTCTTTTATTAAATGAATCAATAAATTTCATTATTTCTAAAGAAAATTTATACGCTCTATTAATAAGAATTTGTTTATATTTTTGATTGTCCATAAACTTTGAATTTTTAACTTTAATTTTACACTTTTAACTTTAAACTTTCTACTTAATAATCAGTCCTGCTTTTTCATTTTGATCCTTGGCAAATGTTGGCCATTGTTTCCAATCAAATCGTTTTCCAATTAAACGAAAAGAAAACTCAGCTGGCTTGTCGCTACGAAAAATTAACTTTTCTCCTTCAATTAAATAATAAATATTCGCCGACATTCCATAAGGTGTAACAAGCGCATTTACATTGTCTTTTGAAAAATCAATCGCCTTACGCCAAACCCATAAATCAGTCCCTTCTTTTTCTTTGCTAAAATCAATTATATATTCATATGTTTTGAGTTTTGTCCGCCAGCTGGCGGATTGAGTTTTGAGTTCGGCTTTGCCGATGTATTCTTCATTTACTCCACCAACAATCGCAGAAACATAAGTCGCGTATTTTTTCCCTTTGATTTCATAAAGAGGATCAATGGTTGCGACAGTTAATTTGTCAACGCCGGTAATATCCCCACCCTTCGCAACATTTAAATTATTTACATTACAAGTTGTGTCAGAATTACAATCTTTTGTATTTGTAGCCACAAATGTCCCTGCTGTAAATGTACCTGTGACATTAAGTTTACCTGTAATATTTGTGTCCCCATTCACATTTAATTTATACGCCCCCGGATCTGTTGTCCCTATTCCTACATTGCCAATAAAATTAGTTGATAAGCCACTAATAGATGTCCGCATATTACTTAATTCAGTCCTTGGAAGCGAGCCCTCTGAAAAAACCAAGTTATCAAAATATATCTCTTGATCAACAGTAGCCATATTATAAGCAAGCCAAATATAATTATTGCCAGTGGTAATAGTAGCGGCAGTAATACTACTTGAAAAAAACGTCCAACCTGAAGCATTAACTAATGCTTTATTAGTAAAAGCAGTACCATTCGTCCAAGAATTTGACGCATTTGAATTTAACTTTATCATGGCGGTGCTCGTGCCATTAACCATTTTGTAATATCCAGAAAGAGTATAGACCCTACCAGGCTTTAGTGAAATTCCTAAGGCATAAGAAGATCCGCCGCTGCCTGTTAAAGAATTTCTTTTAATCCGAAGGGAAAAATCGCCTTCATATGCTTGAGTAGAAGAAGATCGCGCGACAGATGAATTGTTGATGACGCCCCAGCCAGTAATGTTTTCTTCAAAGGTTTGATCCCACGGCGTAACATTGCGACCCTGTTCAATAAACTTAGTAACACTCTGAGACGACCCGCCAAAAGAACCAACAAGATCAAGCTTATATGCCGGTGTCGCTGTTCCTATTCCGACATTACCTTGAAAATAAGATTTAGCAGGACTATCAGAGTATAAAGCATAATTAGTTGAAGTATCTGCTACATTCCAAATTCTTAAACCATAATTTGCTGTCGCGTCTTTAGCTGAAAATAAACCACCTATGTTATTGTCCGCTCCGCTACCATACGCTTTACCTAAAATAGCATAATTTGTTCCACTTGTTCTTCCAATTATTGACTCTAATCCTACATCATTATCAACATCGTTTGTATAAACCTTTAATCTTCTTGAATCAGAATAAATACCTTTACCAAAATAAGCAGAATAAGTCATCTCATTTCCTTTTGGATCAACATAATAATTTGTATTATCTTTGTCATAATATATACTTGCGGAAACATTTTCCGCTTCATATGTTTTAGCTACAAGTTTGTCTGTGACATTAAGTTTACCTGTAATATTTGTATCCCCATTCACATTTAATTTATACGCACCCGGGGCTGTTGTTCCAATACCGACGTTGCCGTTAGAATTTAAAATAGTCATTTGCGTGGTTCCGCTTGTTTGCAAACTAAGATTTTCATTATAACTTCCAATATTTCCTGAATCCACAGTAACTCCTGTATTAAAATAAAAACGAGGTCGATTAGTAACAAAATGACTCCAACCAGCATTGGCTGGACCAAACGCAAGATAACCGTCTGGGCTACCTATTCGCATTGGGTATGTTCCTGACGCTCCATAAACATTTAATTTATACGCCCCCGGCGTTGTTGTCCCTATTCCTACATTGCCTGAAGAAGGTGGCTCTATTATAAAGTTATTACTATTTGTCGTGTAGAGTTTAGTAGTTTGGTGCTGATCAGCGAGGTTGGTTGAGTTGAAATTATTCCCCACAAAAAGCGGACCAAAGTTAATTCTCTTTAGCGTCACATGGTCCATCTGAGTAACCGCATCCACCGATGCGCCATAGTTTATCAACACAAGCACTCGAACAAACTTCGTACCAATAGGGAAATTTGGATAACTAGTCCCTTCGCCAATTGTCGTAGCGGAAAATTTATGCCAATTATCATCTACCGGTAATACATATCCAGACGTGGCAAAATAACAATAAGTCCCGCATGGTGCGGTCTTAATCGGAGATTTACTAGCATTATAAGCTATGTAGCCAAAATACAAACGGCCAGGAGTAGTGCCAGCAACCGTCTTTTTAAAATAACCCTCCAGCTGAAATACATCTTTGGTCGGATCCACGGGTATATAATCATCGCTCAAAACAGTACTCGATCCCGTTCTTTGGGCTGCATAATTGCCGGAATATCCTCCCGTGACAACAGAATCAAGAGCCGACCAACCATATGTACTACCTTGTTCAAAATCGCCATTAACAAGAAGATTGTTTGTCGCTGCTTCAGCAAGATTGTAACCGTTTTCTCTAGCTATCCCTCCTGAAATATCTAATTTCGCCCCCGGCGTTGTTGTGCCAATGCCTACCTTTCCTGAAACGTTTTCTGAAAGAACTTTTCTCCACTCTGTCCATGTTTTATCCCCAGATGTTCTAAATAATATATCATTAGGATACGCGGAAAGAGGAACTGCTATTTGCGCATTATAACCATTGTTATGTTGATGATGCATATTTATCACATGCCACCAATTACCAAATGCAATTGCTGTGCCCGCAGCATTTTTCAAGCCATCACCACTATTTTGATATATACCTCCTTGCAAAGTGGTATTATTTTGAAGCTGATCAACTGTTTTCATAGAATGATCTATGCCATTTGAAGTAAAAAGACTACCATTCACATTTAATTTATACGCCCCCGGATCAGAATAAATACCTTTACCAAAATAAGCAGAATAAGTCATCTCATTTCCTTTTGGATCAACATAATAATTTGTATTATCTTTGTCATAATATATACTTGCTGAAACATTTGATGCCTCATATGTTTTAGCTGTAAGTTTGTCTGTGACATTAAGTTTACCTGTAATATTTGTGTCCCCATTCACATTTAATTTATACGCCCCCGGCGTTGTTGTCCCTATCCCGACATTGCCAGTTGTATATAAATTACTAAGATAAAGTGGCGCAAATACTGTAGATTCATGAGAAATACTTGGTGCATCATTACTGACGTTCAACATTTCAAACCCTTTTCCTACTCTATAATGAAATTGCGCATGAGCTACACCAAATCCATAAAAACCCATCCCACCTATAATATTCCCTTTAGTTTCTGGGTTAGTATTTTGATTAAATGTAATAAGTTGTCTATTGTCAAATTTTAAAGCTGTTCCGGATGTTTGTGAAATATGCAACTTTGCTCCCGGGGCTGTTGTTCCAATTCCGACTTTATCCCCAGATATAACCATACTTGGAGAAGTTACACCTCCACCATTAGGAGAAATAGAAATAACGTCTGGAGTAGCTTCAGTATAAAATATCCCATAATCAGGATATGTTGTATTAAATCGCCAAATTCCTCTTGTTGCTCCAAATGCACCCCCATAAATATCGCCAATAACTTGAATATTACCTTTAACATCTAATTTTTGTTGCGGAGTTGTTGTTCCAATACCTAATCTTTTATTTGTATTATCCCAAAATAAATTTGCATTATCCCCTCCAAAAACACCAGAATTATTAAATTGAACTGC
>PGYQ01000004.1 GCA_002839745.1 Candidatus Kuenenbacteria bacterium HGW-Kuenenbacteria-1 | reverse complement strand
TTTTTACTCATAGAGTTTAATAGTTAAAAAATTAATGCAATATATTTTGATAAATATATTTAACCATTATATACTATGAGTACTATATAGTACTATTTAACTTTTAACTTATATTACATATCTTCCTTTATCTTGATCACTAATAATTATACCACGATCTAAAGTTATTACTCTTTTTTTTAAAACATTTACTATTTCTCTATTATGCGTCACCAAAACCACTGTTGTTTTAAAATTATTAATTTTTAAAAGTAAATTAATAATTTCTTGAGCATTAATAGAATCTAAGTTACCTGTTGGTTCATCAGCAATTAAAAGTTTAGGGCAATGAGAAAGACTTCTAGCTATTACAACTCGTTGTTTTTCTCCTCCAGAAAGATATTCAGGAAAATAATTTGCTTTTTCTTCTAATCCAACAATTTTTAAAACTTGAGGAACAATTTTTTTTATTTTTTGATAAGAAGTTCCAATTACTTCCAAGGCAAAAGCAACATTTTCAAAAACAGTTTTTTTGGGCAATAGTTCAAAATTTTGAAAAACAACTCCAATTTGTCTTCTCAAAGTTGGAATTTCTTGATCAGAAATATTTGTAATATCCCACCCGCCTATAATTATTTCCCCTTCATCGGCTTTTTCTTCGGCAATTAAAAGTTTAACCAAAGTTGTTTTTCCAGCACCACTTTGTCCAATTATAGAAACAAACTCTCCCGGCTTTATTTGTAAATTAATATTTTTTAAAGCCGTTAAATTTTGAGAATATGCTTTTGTAACATTTTTTAAAACTATCATAAAATATCATTTTATTTTAAATTAAATTTTTCTAAACTTTTTTCAAATTCTTTTTTATTAATTCCATATTTTTCAAGAACTCCAATATAATTTTCTATTTTTGGATCTTTTAATAAACCACGACAACCATCGCATAATAAATTAAATTTTAAACAAACTGCCTCACATCCACCTAAAATTAAAGGACCCAAACAAATTAAACCTTTTTGAAGTAAACATTCATTTTCTTTTAATTGACACTCATAACAAACGGGTGTTTGAGAAATTTTTGGAATTTTATCAGATAAGAGCTGACAAACAACCCAATAAAATTCATTTTTATTAACAGGGCAACCTGGTAATTCAAAATCTATTTTAATACAATCTCTTAATGGTTTAATTTCTAATTTATCATTTCTTTTCACAAATTGACAAATATTTTTTATTGTTATTTTAGAAACACCGTGTAAACACGCGCAAGCGCCCAAGGCAACTAAAAATTTTGTTTTTTTTCTAATGCTTTTTAATTCTTTTAACTCTTCTTTAGTTGCTGGACTACCTTTAATAAAAATAATATCATATTTTTTAACATCTTTTTCTTTTTTAATCAAAGGAAATTTTTTAATTTCTATATTTAAATTATTTAAAAATTTCTTTCCTAAAGTTAGTATTTCTTTTTGGCATCCATTAAAAGATGTAAAACTAATAATGGCAATTTTTGATTTAAATTTCATATGGACTTATTATACTAAATATTTATTATATGGACAAATTTTAAAAATTTATTAAAATTGAATTAACTTTATTTTTTTAATTTACATTTTTTATGTACGATCAAATTACTTCTAATAAACAAAAATCTATTTTAATAATGACTTTATTTATAATAATCATTCTTGCTTTGGGTTTTGTATTTGGAAAAATAACAAATTATGGCTATAATGGCTTAATTATTGCTATTATTTTTTCTATTGCAATGTCTCTTTTTAGTTATTTTCAAGGGGATAAAGTTGCCTTATGGACGGCTGGCGCAAAACCTATAGAACAAAAAGATAATCCTTATGTTTATCAAATGATAGAAAATTTATGCATCACTGCTGGATTACCTTTACCTAAAATTTATCTTATCCCAGATTCAGCACCAAATGCTTTTGCTTGTGGTAGAAATCCTAAACATGCTTCAATTGCTTTAACCACAGGAATTGTTGAAATGTTAGAAAATGAAGAATTGGAAGGCGTGATTGCTCATGAATTATCTCATATTCGAAATTATGATATTTTATTAATGACAATTACCATTGTTTTGGTTGGAATTATTATGCTTTTATCAGATTGGCTTTTGCATCATTTTTTTTGGTTTGGCAAAGGAAACCGAAATGATAAAAATGATCAACTTGGTTTAATTTTAGTTGTTATTGGAATAATTTTAGCTATTCTATCTCCTATTATTGCTGAATTAATAAAATTGGCTGTTTCTAGAAAAAGAGAATTTTTAGCTGATGCTTCAGGCGCCCTTTTGACTCGTTATCCAGAAGGATTGGCTTCAGCTTTAGAAAAAATTTCTTTTTACAAACAACCTTTACAAAAAGCTAATCACGCAACCGCTCATCTTTATTTTACAAATCCATTTTTAGAAAAGAAAAACTTTTTAAGCAATCTTTTTTCTACCCACCCTCCAATTGAAGATCGCATCAAATCTTTACGAAAAATGATTTAAAAATAATTGCTAAAAAATATTTTTTAATATATTATTCAAATAATAACAAGATAAAAAATTTCAATTTTTTAATTAAATTTTTATTTTTTAATTAATCTGCAAAAATTTTTCGCAGATTAAAAAAGGAGAAAGAATTATGAAATTTCTTTTTCAAACAAATCAACAGAATGGCGATAATGACAATGACGAAACAGAAGAAACAAAAGAAGATAATCAACCAGTTAAATCTTCACAAGAAGAAGAATGGTTGGAAGAAGATGGACAACTTTCAGTCGACGTTTATCAAGACAAAGATAATATTATAATAAAATCGCCTATTGCTGGTGTTAAACCCGAAGATATAGATATTTCTATTAACAATGATATGATTACTATTCGTGGTTCTCGACATCAAGAACAAACCGTTAATAAGGATAATTTTTTTTATCAAGAATGTTATTGGGGTAGTTTTTCTCGTTCCATTATTTTGCCAGTTGAAGTAAAAACTGAAGAAATTTCAGCTGAATTAGAAAATGGCGTTTTAATTATTAATTTACCAAAAGCAACAAAATCAAAATCTATTAATATAAAAGTCCAAGCAAAATAGAATAAAAGATTGACTTGTTGAAGACTGTCTTCAACAAGTCATGTTCTTTATGAAAATAAATTTTCTTAAAAAAAAACAAAAAAAAATTAGCCCTTTTGTTTGGATATTCGGAGGGGTAATTTTTTTTTTACTTATTTCTATAGGAATTTTTGAAGGATATTATAATCAAAAAATTTATCCAGGAATAAAAATAGGAAATTTAAATTTATCTGGAAAAACTCAAGAACAAGCAACAATTCTTTTAAAAGAAAAAGTAGAACAAATTAATCAAAAAGGATTTGTTTTTATTTGGAAAGATAAAACTGTTAAAATTGATACCTTCACAATAGGTTTAACTGATCCAGATTTATCATATAATCTTTTAGAGATTGATTCAGAAAATACAATTAAACAAGCTTTTCAAATAGGCAGAAATCATCAAAAAAATTTTATCAAAGAACAAATAAATGCTTTTTTTTATGGTTATCAAGTAAAAATAAAATATGATTTAAAAAAAGAAGAATTAATTAAAATTTTAAAAGATAATTTTCAATCATTAGAAAAATCTCCTAAAAATGCTGACTTCGAAATTAATAAAAATTATCAAATAGCAACTATTAAAGAGGAGGAAGGCTATATTTTTGATTATCAAAAAGCAATGGAAGAATTGGAACAAAATTTAAAATCTTTAGATATTCAACCAATTGACTTGACTTTAATCATCGAAAATCCTAAAATAAACAAAAAGCAAATTGAAACACTTATTCCTATTGCTCAAGAAATTATTAATTTATTCCCCATTACTTTAAATTATGAAAATAAAAAATGGGAAATAAATAAAGACGAAGGTAAAGAATGGCTAGAATTTCAACCCAATCAATTTAAAGATTTAGAAGAATATCAAGAAGAAATTATTATTGGATTTAATCAAGAAAAAATAGAAAAAAAATTAAAAATAATTGAAACAGAAATAAATCAAGAAGCGCAAAATGCTAAATTTAAAATTAATCCGCCCGAACTAATAGACAAACAAATAACTGACAAAGAAAAAATTTCTGAATTTCAAATAAGTAAAAAAGGGAGAAAATTAAATAAAAAAGAAAGTTATCAAAAAATAAATAAAGAAATTGCTTTTAGAAAAAATAAAGCAATTGAACTAATTGTTGATGAAGTAGAACCTGAAATTACTACAGAAAATGCTAATAATTTAGGCATCAAAGAAATAATTGGCATAGGAAAATCTAACTTTAAAGGAAGTCCAAAAAATCGACGACAAAATATTAAAACAGCAATAATAACATTAAATGGTTTATTAATTAAACCCGGGGAAGAATTTTCAACTGTTAAAACTTTAGGAGCAATAAATGGAAAAACTGGCTATTTACAAGAATTGGTTATTAAAGGCAACAAAACAACCAAAGAATATGGAGGAGGATTGTGCCAAATAGGAACAACATTATTCAGAGCTGCTTTAAATGCCGGACTTCCAATTTTAGAAAGACGCCCGCATTCTTATCGCGTTCAATATTATGAACCAGCTGGTACAGATGCAGCTATTTATAATCCTCATCCAGATTTAAAATTCAAAAATGATTCTGTAAATTACATTTTGATTCAAGCTAAAATAGAAGGCGATAATTTAATTTTTGAATTTTGGGGAATTAAAGATGGACGAAAAGTTGAAACAACAAAACCTAAAATTTATAATATTGTTGCTTCGCCAAAAATTAAAATTATTGAAACAGAAGATTTAAAACCTGGAAATAAAAAATGTATTGAAATTGCGCACAAAGGCGCTGATGCAGAATTTACACAAACTGTTATTTATCCTAATGGCGAAAAAAAAAGTAAAACCTTTAAAAGTCACTACAAACCCTGGGGCGCTGTTTGTTTAGTAGGAAAAACTGTTGAATAATAAAAAAATGCCGATCTAAAATCTGTAGACAAAAGAAAAAAATCAAAGGATTGAAAAGGAAAAGGAGAATTAACCAATTTAATCCCTTGATTAAGCTTTATGCTTTCTTGCCTACAGATTTTAAAACAGCATTAATTTAAATTAACTTAGCATTTTTTTACCTTTTTGTCAAGATTTGGTAAAATAAAACCTTATGAATAAAGGAAAAATTAGCCAAATAATTGGTCCAGTAGTGGACGTAGAATTTGAAGAAGGAAAACTTCCTCAAATTTATAATGCTCTTATTATTAATTATCAATTATTAGGAGTTGATCAAAAATTAATTTTAGAAGTACAACAACACTTGGGTTCAAATCAAGTTCGAACATTAGCCATGTCTTCAACAGATGGTTTGACACGAGGAATGGAAGTAATGGATTCTATGGAACAAATTATGGTCCCAGTAGGAGAAAAAACATTAGGTAGAATGTTTAATTTATTAGGTGAACCAATTGATGGATTAGATTCAACTGAAATTCAAAATATAAAATCAAAATATCCTATTCATCGTAAAGCACCAAAATTTACTGAACAATCAACCAAAACAGAAATTTTAGAAACAGGCATTAAAGTTATTGATTTAATTTGTCCTATTATAAAAGGTGGAAAAGTTGGTTTATTTGGCGGAGCTGGTGTAGGAAAAACAGTTATTGTTATGGAGCTGATTAGAAATATTGCTCAAGAACATGGCGGTTATTCCATTTTTGCTGGTGTTGGCGAACGAACTCGCGAAGGAAATGATTTATATCACGAAATGAAAGAATCAGGAGTTTTAAATAAAACAACCTTAGTTTTTGGACAAATGA
The DNA here is from genome assembly GCA_002839745.1 of Candidatus Kuenenbacteria bacterium HGW-Kuenenbacteria-1. Taxonomy (NCBI): domain Bacteria; phylum Candidatus Kueneniibacteriota; species Candidatus Kuenenbacteria bacterium HGW-Kuenenbacteria-1. Next base: position 28,160 of record PGYQ01000004.1, on the reverse strand, counting down.
ATGAACCGCCAGGAGCTCGCGCGCGAATTGCTTTATCCGCTTTATCAATGGCAGAATATTTTAGAGATGAAGAAAATAAAGATGTTTTGCTTTTTATTGACAACATTTTTAGATTTACTCAAGCGGGATCTGAAGTTTCTGCTTTGCTTGGTCGTATCCCCTCTGCTGTAGGATACCAACCAACTTTGGCAACTGAAATGGGAGAATTACAAGAACGAATTACTTCAACAAAAAAAGGATCAATCACTTCTGTTCAAGCAATTTATGTTCCAGCTGACGATCTAACCGATCCAGCGCCAGCAACAGCTTTTGCTCATTTAGATTCAACTGTCGTTCTTTCACGTGGTTTAACAGAATTAGGAATTTATCCAGCTGTTGATCCATTGGATTCAAATTCAATTGCCTTAGATCCTCAAATTGTTGGACAAGAACATTATGAAGTTGCTAGAGGAGTACAAAAAATTTTACAACGTTATAAAGATCTTCAAGATATTATCGCCATTCTTGGTATGGAAGAATTATCAGATGAAGATAAAATTACAGTTGCTCGAGCTCGTAAAATTCAAAAATTTTTATCTCAACCATTTTTTGTTGCCGAAGTTTTTACAGGAACTCCAGGAAAATATGTGCCAATCAAAGAAACAATTCAAAGTTTTAAAGAAATTCTTAAAGGAAAATATGATTCAATTTCGGAACAAGAATTTTATATGAAGGGAAGCATTAAGGAAGTTAATAAAAGTAACAAGTAATATGAAAAATAAAATTTAATTCTTTTTACTTGTTACTTATTTTATAATTTTAATGTTTTTTTAATTTTACATTTTGATTTTTGTTTTATGTTAATTGATTTTGAAATTACAACTCCTTCTAAAACAATTTTTAAAGATAAAATCGACTCAGCTATAATCCCCACAAAAGATGGGGAAATTACTGTTTTACCTAATCATATTCCATTAATTAGCATTATAGTGCCAGCTGGAGAATTAAAATTAAAAAAAGGATCTGATGAATTTTCCATAATGATTTCTGGTGGATTTTTAGAAGTCCAAAAAGAAAACAAAATTATTATTTTAGCTGACACAGCAGAAAGAGCTGAAGAAATTGATGAAATTCGCGCTGAAGAAGCGAGAAAAAAAGCAGAAAAACTTTTAGAAGAAAAAAGAGAAGATGTGGAAATCGCGGATGTAAAAGCAATTTTAGCCCAATCCTTAATGCGACTTAAAATAGCCAAAAAACACCAAACAAAAAAGAAAAGATTTTAATTTTTTATGAAAATTTTTGTTAAAGCAAAGCCAATGGCAAAAAAAAATGAAGTAAAAAAAGTTGATGAAAATAATTTTATTGTTTCAACAACAAAGCTAATAGAAAAAGGAAAAGCAAATAAAGCAATTATTAAACTTTTAGCTAAATATTTCAATGTTTCTCAATCTTCAATAAAAATTTTTTCTGGTTTTGTTTCAAAAAATAAAATAATTGAAATACTTTTTTAAATAAAAAAATAAAATAATTTTATTTTTTTATTTCTATTTTTTCTATTGATTTTATCACCTTTATGGTTTTTTTATAAACAATATACACTGAAATTATAATGGCTAATAAAATTCCAAAAAGAAACAACCATGGCGAAGTAAAAAAATATTTATCCAAAAAATGTCCGACCAAAGCAAAAAATATTAATGGCAAGGCAATTAAATATCCTAATTCCCAAGCCAAAGATAATGTTGTTAAAAAATTTTCTTTATCATTTTTTTTATTATTCATAAAAAGTTTTAAACTTAATTTAAATTTAATTTATTCGCAAATAAATCAAACTTATACATTTGCGAACAAGGAAAAAATATGAAAAATATATCATGGATTGTTTTAGGAATTATTGTCGTTATTATTCTTTGGATAATTTGGGCATATAATTCTTTAATTATTTTTCGAAATCGAGTCAAAGAAGCGTGGAGCGATATTGATATTCAATTAAAACGTCGCTATAATCTTATTCCTAATTTAGTAGAAACCGTTAAAGGTTATGCAACTCATGAAAAAGAACTTTTTGAAAAAGTTACCCAAGCAAGAACCATGGCAATGGGAGCGCAAGGAATAACCGAAAAAGCTGAAGCAGAAAATATGTTAAGTAATACCTTAAAAAGTTTATTTGCCGTAGCAGAAAATTATCCTACTCTTCGAGCCAGTGAAAATTTCGCTAAACTTCAAGACGAACTTTCTGACACAGAAAATAAAATTCAAGCCGCTCGCCGATTCTATAATGGCAATGTGAGAGATTTTAATACTAAAATTCAAATCTTTCCGAATAATATAATTGCTTCAATATTTAATTTTAAAACTGAAAATTTCTTTGAAATCGAAAATAAAGAAGAAAAAGAAAATGTGGTTTTAAAATTTTAATAAAAGTTAATTTTTATTTTTAAAAAATGTTGTTTTATAAATATTATAAAACAACATTTTTTTTAATCTTTTTTAAGGTAAATATTTCTCTGGATTAACTGGGTTACCATCAAGACGAACTTCAAAATGTAAATGTGAACCTGTGCTAAATTGACCAGCTCCCGGAGTTCCTGGCATTCCTCCACTCAATCCAATAATTTGTCCTTGATTTACATAATCCCCTTCTTTAACATAAATTCTTGAAGTATGTCCATAAACAGTAGAAAGTCCATTATTATGAATAATTAATATATAGCTATATCCTAAACCAGCATTTTTAGCTCTACCTACATAACCAGAAGCGACCGCTGTAATTGAAGTTCCTTGTGACGCTCGAATATCTATGGCATTATGTGAAAAATATTTTCTAAAAAGATAAGTAGGATCTTGAAATTTACATGTAATAACATTTCTAAAAACAGGCCAAATAAAAATTGTTTCCTTTTCTCTAGCTAATTCTTTGCTTAATTTTTCTCTTAATTTTTTTTCCAAACTAACAATTTCTCCATTTGCTTCCTCTGTTTCTTCTTTCACAGCTAAAAGTAAAGCCTGAAATCTTGATTCAGATTTTTTTGTTCTTTCTAAAAAAACTTCTTTGGTTTTCTCTTGCTCTTCTAATGCTAATCCTTCCTCTTTATGTTCTTTTTTTAAATTTTCTAATTTTAATCTTTGATCCTCAAGATTCTTTTTTTCTTCCTTTAAAATTTGCTTATTTACTTGAAATTCATCTAAAATTCCCTGAATTTGATATTCTATTTTTTTAACAAATTTTACTTGATTAAAATAATCTGATATTGAATTATTTAAAAGCAAAATTTCCAAAGGAGTCTGTTGATCTAAATGATAAATTAATCTTATAAATTCCGCTATTTTTTCTTTTTGATTTTCTATTTTTGCTCCTTGTCTTAAAATTTTTAATTCTGCACCTTGAACCTCTAAATTAACTTGTTTAATTCTTAACTGCGTTCTTTCAAGAGCATTTTGAACAACACTAATTTTAGTTCCTAACATTTCTAATTCACCACTTAATGTCACTTGTTCCATTTTTTTTATTTCAATATTTCTTTTATAATTTTCATTTTGCATTTCTAAATCTTTTATTCTGTCCGCTTTATCTTTTATTTGTTTTTCTATTGTTAATATTTCTTCACTTTTATATTTTGTATCAGTTATTGGTTTATTATTTGTTGGTTTATTAGTTAACAACTCTTCAGAAAAAACAAAAAAATTCACCCCAATAGGCATCAGAGCAAACGAAAAACACAATAACAAAAATATCATTAAAAAAATAGTCTTGTTTATAAAAAATTTAAATTGTTTAATTTGTAATTTCATATATTATTTTAAAATTTTAGAAACCGACTTATATGATTCAATTTTATCCAACATTTCTTCCACTTTATTTTTCCAATCATGCCTTTTTACTTCTTCTATTCTTTTTTGTTTTAAATTTTCATCTTTTTCTTTCAAACATTTTTTTAAAGCATTGCTAAATTCTTCTACTGTATTAACAACTTCAATCAAACTAGAAAATTTTTCTACTCCCCCTGTATTAGTTGCTATTATTGGTTTTCCTAAAGCCAAGTATTCATACATTTTCATTGAATCTCCACATTTTGTGCTTAAATTTACTTTATAAAAAGTGAAACAAACATCAAATTGATTAATATAAGCCGGAACTTTTTCAAAATGTTTTGATCCTAAAAAATGTACATTATCAAAACGAGATAATTTTTCTATTTCAGATTTTAAATTTTTATCCTGCCAAATTGGTCCAATAAAAACAAAACTTAATCCGCCAGCTGACGGATTATTTTTCTCTATTATTTTAGAAATTAAATCAAAATCAAGGCGATTATTTATGACGCCTACGCAACCAATGATCGGATGCGAAATTTGTTTCATATCTTCTGGACAAATCAATTCTTTTTGAAATCTGCTCAAATCAATGCCTTGCGAAACACAATAAACATTTTTTCTATTTTGAAAAAATAAATTTATCAATTCTGTGGAAACAGTAAAAATAATATTCGCTTTTTCTTTAATTAATTTGTAATTTTTTTCAAGCCTTTGTTTTTGATTTTTATATCCCGGATATTCTATCCAATTGTCAATTGTATCAAAACAAGACACATCTTCTCCTAACTTGCCAAAATATTCGCAAAACATTGGATTACATGACCAAAGAATTGTATTTTTAAAATTTAATTTTTTTAAAATTTTATTTATTTTTTTAATCATTACTTCTTCTCTAAAAACAGAATCTATTGTTGAATAAACAAAAAAACCCTTAGAAATATTTAAAAATTCAGTTTGCCAACTGACGGATTGAATTTGGCGACAAATACTAAAAACATCTCGATAAATAATTTTTTTTTGAGGTGCTTGAATTTGATTTCGAATATAACTTTTAATTCCTTGTTTCTTTGTGCAAGGCAACAAATCAATATAAAGAACTTTTCCAATTCGCTTATCTTCTAATAAATTTTTCAAAATATATGCGCTACGATTAAATGTTTCTTTTTCAAACCATCTTGAAAAATTATTCATCCCAAATATTACAATATCCATCATAATAATAATAAAAATAAAATAAGATATTTTAAGTATACAATAATTTTTAAAATTTTAAAATAATTAAATTAATATTTAAATTAGTATATTGCTTAGACAAAATTTTAGCCCTCTTTAATTTTTTTTAAAAAAAAGCTAAAATATAAAATAGTTTCCTAGCTTTTTTTATTTTAGCTTTTAAAAAATAATTTTAAAGGTCGAATTCAAAAATTTAATTCTTAATTTATCTGCATATCCACGTAAAAATCCACGTGATTCTGCGATAAAAATAATTTTATGATTCAAACAAGCCAAGATTTATTATTTATTGTTCTTGCTTTTTGCGCATTATGGATAACAATCCTACTTTGTTGGGGATTATTCTATTTTATCGCAATGCTTCGCGATACCTATAAAATAACAAAAAATGTCAATCGAAAAATTGAAGCCTTTGGAGAATTAATTGAAGCATTAAAAAATAGAGTAACTTCTATGGGCGCCTTTTTAACATTATTTTCGCATGGTTTTTCCGCTCTTATTGACCATATCAAAGAAAAAAAAGAACAAGAAAAAGAGGATAAAAAGATAAAAATAAAAGTAAAAAATACAAATAAAAATCAGTAATGCAAGAAATTAAAAATATAAAATTTCTTTATGCTCTTCTCTCATCTTCATATTCATAGCCATTATAGTTTACTCGACGGTTTACCAAAAATCGACGAACTTTTAGAATACGCAAAAAAATTAAATATGAATTCTTTGGCTTTGACTGATCACGGAAATATGTATGGGGTAATAGAATTTTACCAAAAAGCAAAAGCGCAAGGAATAAAACCAATTATTGGCGTTGAATTTTATGTCGCCACTGATGGAATGTATAATAAAAGACCCAATATTGATAACAAACAATATCATCTTGTTCTTTTGGCTAAAAATTTACAAGGTTATAAAAATCTAATTAAATTAACATCCAAAGCATGGTTAGAAGGATATTATTATAAACCCCGTATTGACAATGAATTATTAAAAAAACATAGCGAAGGTTTAATTGCTTTAAGTGGTTGTTTAAAAGGCGCTATTCCGCAGACTATTTTAGCAGAAAATTATCAAAAAGCAGAAAAAATCGCTTTAGAATATCAAAAATTATTTGGCAAAGATAGTTTTTATTTAGAACTTCAAGATCACCCTAGCCTTTCAGCCCAAATAACTGTTAACCAAAAAATAATAGAAATGGCAAAAAAATTAAACATTCCATTAATTGCAACTAATGATGTTCATTATCTCCAACCAGAAGATGCGGAAGCCCAAGATATTCTTATTTGCCTTCAAACTCAAAAAAAAATAGCAGACACAAATAGAATGACTTTTGTTGGGGAAGATTTTTCAATGCGTTCTCAAGAACAAATGATTGATTCTTTTAAAGATGTGCCCGAAGCCATTGAAAATACACAAAAAATAGTAGAACTGTGTAATTTAGAAATTCCCTTAAAAGAAATTCTCTTGCCACATTTTGATGTTCCAAAAGATTTTGACGCAAACACATATCTTGAAAAACTTTGTTATCAAGGGTTAAAAGAAAAATTTCCTCAATGTAATGAAGAAATTTTGTCTCGCTTAAAATATGAATTAGACATAATTAAAACCACAGGTTTTGCCTCTTATTTTCTTATTGTTCAAGATTTTGTTAATTGGGCAAAAAAAAATGAAATTTTTGTTGGTCCTGGTCGTGGTTCAGCGCCAGGCAGTTTGGTTTCCTATGTTTTAAATATCACAGAAATTAATCCAATTAAATACAATTTATTATTTGAAAGATTTTTAAACCCAGAAAGAATCAGTATGCCTGACATTGACTTGGATTTTGCCGATGATCGTCGAAATGAAGTAATAGGATATATAGAAAAAAAATATGGGAAAAACCATGTAGCCCAAATAGCCACTTTTGGAACCATGGCCGGACGCGCGTCTATTCGTGATTGTGGTCGAGTTTTAGGAATAGAATATAGTCTTTGTGATAAAATTGCTAAATTAATTCTCGGACATTCTATTCAAGATTCCATTGACAATGTTTCAGAATTAAAAGAATTTTTTGAAACTGACCCAAAAATCAAAAGATTGCTTGAAATTTCTAAAAAATTAGAAGGCGTGGCTCGTCATATTTCTACTCACGCTTGCGGAATTATTATTACTAAAAATTCTCTTAACAATTATGTTCCCTTACAACATCCTCATCAAGACGATGAAACAATTGTCACACAATATTCTATGAATATTGTTGAAAATTTAGGATTACTTAAAATCGATATTTTAGGTTTAAAAAATTTAACAATCTTACAAAAAACAATTAAATTAATTAAATGGATTCATAATATAAAAATTGATTTAAACCAAATTCCTCTTGATAATAAAAAAACTTTTAAACTTTTCAAAGATGGAAAAACAACTGGCGTGTTCCAATTAGAAAGTAGCGGAATGAAAAAATATTTAAAGCAACTAAAGCCTAATAATTTTGAAGACATTATCGCTATGATTTCTCTTTATCGACCCGGACCAATTGAATGGATTCCTGATTATATAAATGGAAAACACGGGAAAAAGAAAACATCATATCTACATCCAAAACTAGAATCCATTTTAGAAAAAACTTATGGCATTTGTATTTATCAAGAACAAGTGATGGAAATTGCCAAAACATTGGCTGGATTTACTTTGGCAGAAGCAGATATTTTAAGAAAAGCTGTGGGGAAAAAAATCCATAATCTCTTAATTAAACAAAAAGAAAAATTTATTAAAGGGTGTGTTGCTAATAAAATCTCTCAAGAAATCGCCAACAAAGTTTTTGTCCTTATTATTGAACCTTTTGCCGGTTATGGATTTAATAAAAGCCATGGCACTTGTTATGCTCTTATCGGATATTGGACAGCCTATTTAAAAGCTCATTTTCCTTGTGAATTTATGGCCAGCCTTCTTACTTCTGATCAAGGTAATGCCGATAGAATAGCCATAGAAATTATGGAATGCAAAGAAATGGGAATTAAAGTTTTGCCACCAGACATTAATGAAAGTTTTGCCGATTTTACAGTAATTGTATTAAATAAACAACAAATTATTCGTTTCGGATTGTCCGCAATAAAAAATGTTGGAAAAAAAATAATTGAAGCAATTATTGAAGAACGGAAAAAAAATGGAAAATTTGAAAGCATGGAAAATTTTATGCAAAGAGTTAATCATAAAGATTTAAATAAAAAATCATTAGAAAGCTTGATTAAATGTGGCACATTTGATCAACTAGGAGAACGCATTCAATTTTTAGAAAATTTAGAAGAGATTTTAAATTATGGTCGAAAAATTAATAAAGAAAATAACTCAAATCAAATTAATCTTTTTGATATTCTTTGTTTAAATACTTTGCCTAAATTAAATTTAAAAACAACAGAATTAACAAATGAAAAACAAAATCTCACTTGGGAAAAAGAATTATTAGGTTTATATGTTTCAAAACATCCCTTTGAAAAATTTAAATTATTATTTAATTTTCCTATTTATTCTGAACTTAAAAAAGTCACTTATAAAAATAATTTTATCCAAACAGCTGGTTTAATCGCTAAAATACAAAAAGTTTATACTCGTCAATCAAAAGAATTAATGCTTTTTGTAACAATGGAAGATGGGATTGAAACTTTAGAAATTTTAGTGTTTCCGACAATTTTAAAAAATAATTCCGAAATTTGGCAAGAGAATAAAATGATTTTAATCCAAGGAAAATTATCTGATAAAGATGGAAATATTAAACTTATCGCCGATGAAGCCAAAGAAATAACAGAAGAAAATATTCAACAATTAGTAAAAAAATGCAAAAATTTTATTTATGAAAAAAAAAATTATCGAGAATTCAGCTCTAGACAATTAAATTCTATAGAATCCAAAGAACAAAAAAATTGTTTAACACAACCAATAGAAACTTTCCCGTCTGTTTGTTTTAATATCTCCCCTGCCACTGATCAAATTTTAATTCAAAAATTAAAAAATATTTTAATCAATTGCCCTGGCAAACAACAAGTTTATTTTAATTATGTAAATAATGGTCAAAGCCAAAAAATTTACACAAATTTATTTATTAATTTTAATGAAGAAATAAAAGAAGAAATTAAAAAATTAAAAATTCTTTCTTAAACCGTCTCTAATGACCATGAAAAAAGTATTATTATTTAACTTTTATATTTTTTATTATCTAAATCCTCCAAAAAATGGTTCAACCAAATTCAAAACAATTGATTTTAAAAGTCCAGTCATTGTTAAAAATCCAATAATACAAAATAATATTCCTAATAATTTATAATATAATCTAGTTCCACCTTCAACTCCCAACCATTTTTCTGCCCAATCTACTCTTCCAACAATTTGAAGAAACCACTCTGTTTTTATTACCAACAAAGATCCAAACACTAATATTAATAAACCAATAACAATAGACCAAAACATATAAATTAGAAGTTAAAATATAAAATAAAATTACAAACTACTTATTTTTTCATTTTTGAAATTTGCAAAGTAGTTTTTATTATTGAATCAGGATTTAAAGATATACTGTCAATTCCACATTCAACAAGAAATTTAGCAAATTCTGGAAAATCTGAAGGTGCTTGTCCGCAAAATCCTATTTTTACTTTACTTTGTCTAGCTATTTTAATTACATCTCTAACTAAAATTTTTACTGCTTCATTTCTTTCATCATAAACATGACTAATTAATTCTGAATCACGATCAACTCCTAAAACAAGTTGGGTTAAATCATTACTCCCAATAGAAAATCCATCAAAAATTTTAGCAAATTCTTTAGCTAAAATAACATTTGAAGGAACTTCAACCATCATATATATTTTTAAATTATTAGCTGATGATTTATAAGCATTAATAATTAATTTATTTTTTTTCATTTCTAATAAAACTTTTTTTGCTTCTTCTATAGTTCTACAAAACGGAACCATTACAATAATATTTGTTAAACCCATTTCTTCGCGAACTTTTTTTATTGCTTGACATTCTAAAGCAAAAGCTTCTTTATATTGCTCGCTATAATAACGTGAAGCTCCACGCCAACCAATCATTGGATTAGATTCTTCTGGTTCAAAATATTTTCCGCCAATTAAATTAGCATATTCATTTGATTTAAAATCAGATAAACGAACAATAACATCTTTAGGATAAAAACCAGCGCCAAGCATACTTACTCCCTCTGCTAATTTATCAACAAAAAATTGCGATTTATTTTTATAACCTCGTGTAATTTCTTCAATTTTTCCCAAGGTTTCTTTATCAATTTTTTTATTATTAATAATTGGCTGTTTTTTATCAATGGCTAATAATATATTTGGATGTATTTTAATAAAATTATTAATAATAAATTCTTCGCGCGCCAAACCAATTCCATCATTAGGAATAAAACTTGAAGAAAAAGCTTGCTCTGGTTCGCCAATATTCATCATAATTTTTGTTTTTGGCTTTTTAAATTTTTTAAGATTAGTTTCTTGAATATTAAAAGGAATAATTCCTTGATAAACTTTTCCAATTTCTCCCTCAGCGCAACAAACTGTAATTGCTTGTCCATTTTTTAAAACTTGAGTTGCATTTCGCGTTCCAACAACACAAGGAATTCCTAATTCACGACTTACAATCGCCGCATGACAACAACGTCCACCTTTATTAGTAATAATAGCTGAGGCAATTTTCATAATTGGTTCCCAATCTGGATCAGTTATTTCAGTGACCAAAACTTCTCCTTTTTTAAAATTTTTAATCTCATGAACATTTTTAATAACATTAACTTTCCCTTGTCCAATTTTTGATCCTACTGCAGCCCCTTTACATAATAATTTACAGTTTACAGTTTGTAATTTATAGGTTGTAATTATATTAACATTTCTTTGAGATTGAACTGTTTCTGGACGAGCCTGAACAATATATAGCTGATTATTTACTCCATCTTTAGCCCATTCAATATCCATTGGTTTTTTATAATATTCTTCAATTATTTTTACCCATTTAGCTAAATGTAAAATTTCATCATCATTTAAAACAAATTTATTTCTTTCTTCTTCACTTGTTTCTATATTTTTAACTGGTTTATTCCCCTCTTGGCTATAAATCATTTTTATTGTTTTAGCGCCTAATTTTTTATTTAAAATTGGTTTAAATTTTTCTAAAGTAGGTTTAAAAACAAAAAATTCATCAGGATTGACTGCTCCTTGCACAACATTTTCTCCCAACCCCCATGAACCACTAATCAAAATTGCATTTTGAAATCCAGTTTCTGTATCAATAGAAAAAGCAACTCCAGAACAAGCTTTATCCGAACGAATCATTTTTTGAACAACAATTGATAAACCAATAGAAAAATGATCAAACCCTTTATCTACTCGATAAGAAATAGCGCGGTTAGTAAAAAGTGAAGCAAAACATTTTTTACAAGCCTCTAATAATGCGTAATCGCCTTTAACATTTAAATAAGTTTCTTGTTGTCCAGCAAAAGATGCATCAGGAAGATCTTCAGCTGTTGCCGAACTTCTTACTGCTACATCTGTTTGACAATTTATAGCTTTTGAAAAAAATTCTTTAGATAATTCTTGGTAAGCCTGAATAATTTCTTTTTCTAAATCTTCTGGAAATTTTGCTTTCAAAATAGTTTCTCTAACTTGATGTCCTCTTTCGGCTAAATTTTCCATATCACTTGTATCTAAATCAGAAAGAATTTTTTTTATTTTATCTTTAATCCCGGCGCTTTCTAATAAATAAAAATAAGCCTTAGCGCTAACCGCAAAACCATTAGGAATATTAATCCCTTTTTTAGCAAGATTTTGATACATTTCTCCCAAAGATGCATTTTTCCCTCCTACCAAAGGAACATCTTTAATTCCAATTTCTTTAAACCAATGAATATATTTTTTTTTCATAAATTTTAAAATTTTAAAATTAAATAATAAATCCATTATATATAAATTAATAAAATTTAACAATATCCCTATAATAAAATTAATATTGTAAAGTATTGCAAATTTTAATTAATACTGTATTTCTAATGTTAGATATTTATTGGTAATTTACCAAGTGTAATGAGCTACCCTTTATAAATGACAGAGCCAAAATTAAAAGCTTAATCCTAAATTTTTTTCCAACATTTTAAAATAACTCCATTGATTTTTAATGGGTTGATTTTTTAAAGATAGGTCAATAAGATCGCAATGAAAATCAGTGCCAAAAGTAATTATTAAATTTAAAGCATTGGCTAATTTTTGATAATGTTCAATTTGATGCCATGAATGATAGGGAGTAATCGCTTCAATACCCTTCAATCCTTTTTGTTTTAATTCAAAAATTATTTTATCATCATCATAAGATAATTGTTGCCCCGGATGAGCCAAAACAGGAATTCCACCAGCTTTTAAAATTGTTTTTATTGCTAAACAAGTAGAAATTTCCGAATGTTCTCCAGGCACAAATCCTGGTTTGCCCTTAATAAAATAATAATTTATCATTTCAAAAAGATCTGGATTTGGAATTTTTTTTATTTTCATTGCCTTTGCCCTTTGTTTTAATTTTAAATCCTCAATCATTCTTTTTTTATTTTTTGAAAATTTCATTAAAATATTTTTCAAATGAATAAATCCAAAATATTTTAATTTAATCTTATCTAATTCTTTAAAATCGATTTTAAAACCAATTTTTTCCATTTGCTTTAAAGTCTCAACACCCCAATTATAATGGTTTATTTGTGCCTGAGAAGTTAAATTATTTAATTCTTTATTTTTTAAATCAAAATTATAACCCAACAAATGAAGTTTTTTATTTTGAAAAAAAGTATACAATTCTATTCCGGGAATTACTCTTATTTTGTTTTTTTTGCCCAACGCAATCATTTTTTCAACTCCTGCAATTGTATTATGATCAGTTAAAGAAAATGTTGAAAAATTTTCTTTTTTGACTTTTTCGATAATTTGATTTAACTCCAACATTCCATCAGAATAAACGGAATGCATATGTAGATCAATAAAAGATTTTTTCATAAAAGGTTTTTAAATTTATTTAATTAATTTTTTTAAAACTGCAAGATGCGCTTTTTGTGCTTCACGCGCATTTTTAACTGTACTTTGAACTTGTTTTATAGTAAATCCGCGCGAAATTAATTTTTCTTTATAGCCCTTATTAAAAGTCTTTATTGTAATATAAGCATGATGCAAAAAACGTAAACAAAGAGTTAATGCGACAATTTTAAATAACTTTTTAAATTTCTTTTTGTCTTTTACTTTTTGAAAATATGTTTTAAAAAATTCTCGTTGCCATTCATGATTTCTAAAGGCATTCATCCAAATAAAAGTAAAATCAAAAGCCTGATTATTTAAATGAATCAATTCCCAATCAATGACTACTAATTGATTATCTGAAAGTAAAATATTATTAGGATAAAAATCGCCATGTGTTAAATAATTTGCGTTTCTATTTAATAAAATTCTATTTTTTTCAAGTAACTCTTTTATTATTTTTAATTCTTTAGGAATTATTTTTTGAAGAATTTTTGTATGACAATAATAACCAAAATCAGCCATATACCAATGATGATTATGACAATGCAATCGCATTATTTTTTTAATTTTCACAGTTTCTTTTTGTAAAGAAAAAAGCTCTAAAGCAAAACTTTTGGAAGAACATTTATTTAAAAAATCCTTTGTTATGCCAGAATCAATATCCATTGTGCCAGCAAAATTTTCTTCATAACATTCTCTACAAAACCAAACATAACCATCCTTGTCTTCTCCTGTCTTTAGTACTCCAGGAGTAATGAAATGAGGTTCAATTGAAGAAATTACTGGGGTAATTTTTTTATTAAATTCAATTTCTTTTTTTAAGGCTACTAATAATTCATCTGTATTTTGAAATCTGGCTTTAAAAAAATATTTTCGACCTTGTTTGTCAGCACAAATAGGCATAAAAAAACGTTTTTTATTTTCTATATTTCTTTTAATTGTAAAATTTTTATCTAAAATAGATATGCCTAATTCTTTTAATGTTTTATTAATTTTTTGTTTTGCTTGCGGAATAATTGAATATTTATACATAAATAAATTAATTTAAAATTTTAGTAAAAAATAATACTAATTTATACCAAATCAATTAAAAAATCAATCCTGACATCTTATTTTTATTTAATGTCAAAAGTTCATATCCCAGCATTAAATTATTTTTTTATTTTTATTTATAAATAAAGTTTTTGTTTAAGTAATTCTATTTCTTGTTTTACTCTGTTATTATTTTCTAAAACTTTTTTAATTTTATGACAAGCATGCATTGCTGTAGTATGATCCCGACCGCCAAATTCTTGCCCAATTGCAGGAAAAGACATTTCTAATTCTTCTCTTAATAAATACATTGCTATTTGTCTAGGATTAACTAATTCTTTTTTTCGACAACTTCCAGTTAAACTCTCTATTTTTATATTATAAAAATCCGCTACAATTTTAATTAATTCTCTAGAATTAACAGCTTTATCAGATGATCTAGAAGATAAGGTTGATAAAACATTTTTAGTGCTTTCTAAAGTAACGGGCTGTCTATCAAGTTCATATTGAGCAACAATTTTATTTAAAGCTCCCTCTAATTCTCTAATATTAGTTTGAATATTTGTTGCTAAATATTGAATTATTTCTTTATCTAAATTAAATTGACGTTCTTTAACTTTTGCCTGCAAAATTGCTATTCTGGTTTCTAAATCTGGTCGAGACACATCTGCAATCATCCCCATTGAAAAACGAGAAATAAGCCGTTCTTCTAAAGCAGGAATATTTTTTGGAGGTTTATCAGAAGTAAAAACTAATTGTTTGTTTTGTCCATGAAGAGAATTAAAAGTATGAAAAAATTCTTCTTGTGTTCTTTCTTTATTAGCAATAAATTGAATATCATCCATTAAAAGAATATCTACATCCCTATATTTTTTTTTAAACTCTTCTGTTCTATTTATTTTTATTGATTTAATAAAATCATTAGCAAAATTTTCTGAATTAACATACAAAACTTTTTTCTCTGGATATTCTAATAAAATTTCATTACCAATTGCTTGCATTAAATGAGTTTTTCCCAATCCTACTCCTCCATAAATAAAAAGAGGATTATATTTAATTCCTAATTGTCTAACTATTGATGAAGCGGCCGCAACTGCCAATTCATTCCCTGTTCCAACAACAAAATTTTTAAAAGAATATTTAGAGTTTAAATTAAATTGTTTTTTAATTTCTTGTTCTTTTAATTCTTTTTGCTCTTGATCTTCTCTTACAGATGTTTGTGTAGGCATTTTCTCATTAATTTGAAAAAAAGCATCTTCTTGAGGTTTAGATTTTTCTATTGATTCCACTTTATAAATTATTTTTCTAATTTTATGATCAGTAATATTTTCTAAGGCCTGAATAATTGCCTTATGATATTTTCTTTCTACCCATGCAAGAGTAAAAGCATTAGGAGTTCCAATAGTAACCTCATCTCCTTGCCAAGAAGAAATAAAAGTATCTTCAAACCAAGTGCTAAAATTTGCCTTACTAATAATTAATTCTAATTCTCCTAAAACCGCTTCCCAAAGTTGTTTTTTATCCATAATTATTTTGATTAAAATAAAAATATTTTAAATAATATTTTCAGATAGTAACATATAAAAATATTATTTAAAATTTTAAACAACTAATTTTGTGAAGAAAATGTGTATGAAATGTGAAAAACTCAATAAAAAAACAGCTACTAAACTCCGGAGGTCGGATTCGAACCGACGACCAATTGGTTAACAGCCAACTGCTCTACCGCTGAGCTACCCCGGAATTTAATAGCCGTTTTTAGCTACAAATTTATAATTTATAATTACTTAAGTTTTATTGTTTTTTCATTCTTTGGTTTTTTAAAAAATAAATATTGTTGAATAACCATAAATAAAGTAAGAACAAACCAATACAAAGTAAGTCCAGCTGGCAAAGTAAACCCAATAAAAACAGTCATAACTGGCATAAAATAAAGCATTTGTTTATTCATCATTGCGGCCATACTCTCATCTTTAGCTTCTTTTGTATTTGCCACTTCAGAAGGAGGCTGTTTACTCATCATCATTTTTGTTTGATAAAATTGAGCAATACCAGCTAAAATAGCAAGAAAATTACTAGGCTGAGACAAGTTTATTCCTAAAAAAATAGAATTTATTTTTTCTGGACTAGAAATAAATGGATAAAGAATGTCTTTATTTATAACATTAAACCCGTTTTGAAAAACATGAAAAATAGCAATTAAAAAAGGAAATTGAATTAATAATGGTAAGCAAGAAGAAAAAGGATTAATTTTTTCTTGTTTATAAAGTTCCATCATTGCTAAACTCATTTTTTCTTTTTGATCCTTAAATTTTTCTTTAATTTCTTCCACTTTGGGTTGTAAATCTTGAAGCGCTTTTTGCGATTTTATCATTTGTAAAGAAAAAGGATTCAAAAGTAATTTAATAATTATTGTCAAAAGAATTATTGCTATTCCTAAATTATTTCCAGGAATTACATTATATAAAAAAATTAATAAATTGTAAATTGGTTGATAACAAATTATATTAAATAGTTCAGCCATAAATTAAAAATTAAAAATTAGAAAAATTTTTTGGTTATTTTATTTCTTCTTTTTCCTTATCAAAAGATCTAAAAGGATCCTTTTTCCCTGTGTCTATTAATTTTATTAAAGATTCATTTCCACTCTTATCTACTGCGGTTAATATATAATAATAAGAAAAATTATCTTTTAACTCTCGATCTTGAAAAGATAAATTTTTAATATTGCTTCCAATTAACATTCCTATTTTATTAGGCATTTCTGATCTATAAATTTGAACATGATCAAAATCTTCATCCACAGGATTAATCCATTTAATTAATAAACTGCTACTTTCTTGACCAGTAATAATTTGAATATCTTTTGGAGGAAAAGGAGGAATTTTATCTATTGCCCTGCTTGATTTTTGATCAATATTATCTGATTCTTGATCTTTAACATTTTTAGGATCATTAGGATCAACCCATGAAACAACCGAACGAACAGTATAATAATAATAAATATTTCTTTGTACTTCTTTGTCTTGAAAAAATGTCGTTTTTCCATCTAAAGTAACAATCAACTCCCCTAACTTATTTTTTTCTATTGCTCTATAAATTCGAATATTTTTAAAAATAATTTCTTTTGGATTAATCCAGCTAATATTTAAAATTGTTCCAATATTAGGATCTGTAACATTAATATTGGTAGGCGAGGGAGGAAATTTTGGATGACGAGGAATTGCTTTGTATTGAAAAGCCACCCTTTGATCTATTGGTTGTTCTAACTCACTAAACCACGAATAAAGAAATAAAGGAATCTTAGATTTTTTAGATTCATTAGATTCATTAGATTCATTAGGAATATTTTTTTTATTAATTTTTTCCTCATTTTTCCCAATATTTATTGAAATACATCCTGTTAAAGTTATAGGAATAAGTATTAATATAAATAAAAGAAATATTTTTTTAAACATACAAAATTAATTTATAATTTAAAATTTATTATTTAAAATTTCTAAAAAGTTATTCTAAATAGTATGTCCTTAAATTTATTTTTTGAGATTTTTCATTTGGACTAAAATTAAATGAAATTACATCTATTAAACGAATATTTTTTTCTAAATTATTTAAAAACACTTTTAAAGTATAATAATTTAATCCTCCAATTTCCGTTGAGATATCAAGACTTTTAAGATTTTTACTTTCGATTTTAGAAATTTCTGTGGCTTTAATTTCATTTTCATTTCCACTGGTATTTAAAATATCTATTGCTCCCCCTTCAATAATATCTAAAGAAAGCAAGGTTACTCCACTTTTTTGTGTTATATTTTCTAATTCTTTAAAAAGATCTGGAACATTTTTTTTAAATGGTAAAATAGCCATTAATTTTTGAACTTCCAATCCTTCTAATTTTTGATATTCTTCTTTTAAGATTTTTAAATTTTTTAAATCTTTTGCTTTTGATATTAATTCATTTTGTTTTAAATCTATTAATTTTTTTCTATTTTCTTTTAATTCTAAATAAAATTGTTTGACAAATAAAAAATATCCTAATCCAAAAACTATTAATATTGTTAAAAGAAAAAAAACCTTAAAATGTTGAACAAAAATTATTGTAATTTTTTGTTGAAATTGATTCATAAAAATTAATTTATTTTTAATAAGCATGTTGCAAAATTCCGGGTTGTAATTCTATATCGATTTTAAATCCAATGCCTTCTATATCTTTTGATTCCTTTTTTTTCTTTCGTTCTTTTGTAGATAAAAGCTCGCTAATTTCAACTTTTTTTACAAAATTTGTAGCTTTTTGAAATATTAATAATTGATTTTTTATACTAATAAAATCCTTACCTACGCCTTCAATGCTTATTTTTGCTATTGTTCCAGCTTTATCATTATTTTGAGATAAATCAAAATTACAATTTAAATTAGTATAAACAATATCCTTTATAGTATTTTCTTCTAAAAAATTTAAAACATCCATCCAATAAATATGGTTATCTATTAATTTTTGAGTCAATTTTATTCTCATTTGAACTAATTGATCTTTTTCTTTAAATTCGCTGTAATTAATTAACTCTTTATCTATTTTTTTTATTTGTATTTGAATATTTTGAAGTTGATCATCAATGTTTATTTTATAAAAAAATAAACCGACGCAAAATATTACCACCACAACAACACTTCCTATAAAAATTTTTCCTAAATCTTTCATCTGTTTCACTGGCTTAACAAAACTTCTCATTTCTTCGGGAATTAAATTAATTTCTATTCCTTTTGAAGTTTGATCATCTTCTTTTTCTCTTTTAATTTGTTCTGCTGACTCTGTTAATTTTTGTTCTATTTTTTTATCAGGCATTTTTTGTAAAGGAGCCGAAGCCAAAAAAGAAGCTTTTTCTCTAAATTTTTCTTCTCTTTTTAATTTTGAAACAACGTCTTGAATTTCTTCATTTTTAAATTTTTCTGATTTTTTATAGAAAAAAGATTTAATTTTATTTAAAAATCTGTTTTTATCTTTATTCATTATTAATCTTTCCTTTGGATTGCTTAATTTTATTTTTTCTGGCTCTATTTCAACTTTTCTTTTTTCTAATTCCTCCTCTTTTTTTCTTAATTCGTCAGGTAATAAATTTGGATCTTGCATAAAAATTTATAATTTAATTTGTAATTTAATTTATAATTTATAATTTATAATTTCTTATATTTCTCTCATTGCTAAACCAATGGCTATTGATAATCGAGGAGCGATCTCTTCTAAGGCTGGTTTTAATTCCAAAGGATAAATAGTTTGAAACCAAGGATCCCCAACATAAACCCTTTTTTCTAAAACCTTAGAAAAAAAATCAGGTAAATTTGGAAGATAAGCCGAACCGCCAGTAAGAATAATTTTTTCTATTTTTTTTAAACCTTGATGTTCGTAAAGTTCAATTGTATAACGAATTTCATTAATAATATTATCTAAAATAGTTTGAATTATTTTAGAAGTTCCTTCCTGTGTAGAATCATTTAATGATATTCCTATATCACGTTTAAATTGTTCCGCTCTTTTAGAATTAATATTTAAACTATTAGCAATGGCTTGCGTTACAGAAATTCCTCCCACATCAATACTTCTATTTAAAATAGGGACACTTTTTTCAACAACAATAACACTTGTTATGGCCGCCCCTATATCAACGATCATTATTGGATTTAAATCATATCCAACCAAAGAACGTGTAAGAGCAAAAGATGCCGTTTCTAAACTTAAAAGTTCAAAATTAATTTCTTTAAAAATATCTACATATTTTTTAATTAAATTTTTAGGCGCAACTGTCAAAAGAATACGCAATCCTTTTTTTGTTTTTATTTCTTTTTGATCTAAATTAGATTCAACTAAATTTGTTTTATTTTTTTTAGAAGTTTCTTCTTTTAATATTTTCCAATCCAAAATTACCTCGTCTATTGGTAGAGGAATAAATTTTTTAGCTTCCCATTTAATTGCCGCAGGCAAATCTTTATTGGAGATTAAAGGCAAATTTATAATTGAATTAAAAACAGAAAAAGTAGGCAACCCAGTAATTACTTTTTGAGTAGATACCCCGGCTTTTTTACAAGTTTTTAAAATTAAAGAAGCAATATATTTTTTTGCTTCTTCGGAATTATCATGAATAATATCCGCACTCTGCTCAACAAACCCATAAGTAACTAATTGCGGTTTACCTTTATTATTTTTTAATTCCACTATTTTAATACTGCCCATTCCAATATCAACGCCCAAATAATTTTGTTCTTTTGAAAGAAATGATTTTAACATAATTAGATTATATAATATATTTTAATTTTTATCAATAAAATATAACATATAATATAAAATAATTCTAACCAACTATTAACATGCTCCCAAGCTGGGCTAATATGTTAACATAAAAGTGAATAAATAGATTGACAAAAGCATAATTTTGTGTTAAAAATATGATAATAAGTTTTTTAAAAATTATATCTAAAAATAAAAATATTTTAAAAATAAAATTCTATGAACACTCAAACTATTACTATTCCGAAAAAAGAATATCAAAAATTAATTGAAAATTTTTTTCGATTTGAATATTTTAAACAAGTAGTAAAAGAGGATATTTTTGCTTCTCCTCCTATCCGAAATACAAAAAAAATTATAAATTCTTTTAAAGAAACAAATAAATATAATGATGATTTTTTAAAAAGTTTAGAAAAAGGATTAAAACGCTCATCTTATTTTATATAATTTTAAAAAATAATGAAAATTTTCCCTATTCATCCAGATATTGAAAAATATCTTAAAAAGAAAAATCTTAAAAAAAATTTGAAAAACAAAAGAAATTTTTTGAAGAAAATCCTTTTTATCCAAGTTTGCAAACAGAACTTCTTGAACCAAAACAAATGAAAATCTGGAGTTTCAGAATTAATCATAAGTATAGGGTAATTTTTATTTTTCGAGAAAAACGCACAATTGAAATTATTGATATCAACGATTATTATCAATAAAATAATTTTTATTGCATCGGAATTTGAATATTACAAAGAAAAAGAAACCCCCTTAATCCCCCTTATCAGGGAGACAGAATTGATTAGCCCCCTTGATAAAGGGGGTTGGGGGATTTTAAAAACAGAAACCCTCTAAATTTTTCCCAGTTATTCAACGGGGCAAACTCTATCAGGGAGACTTAAATGTGTGAAAAGGCTTATTTTATTGTATCGGAATTTGAATGATTATTCTCTTTCTGTCATTCCCGTGACAACGGGAATCCAGGTTTCATAAGTTAATTAAATCTGGATCCCCGCATTCGCGAGGATGACAGTCTTCTCTGGATTCCCTTTGGAACCTGCCACGAGTTTCATCAAGGGCGGGAATGACAAAATATTTCAAGTGTAAAATTTGTCAGACAAATTTTGCCTATTTTATTATGCGAATAGAGGTTATTTTTTTTCTTTTTTCTTCATTGCTAAATAATCAGAAACCTTTTCTAATTATTTAATAAAGAGAAAATTCATCCTTTAATAATTTAAAAAATTATAAATTTTAAATTCCCACTGTGTTAACACGGTGGGGACGAAAAAAGAAAAAAATAATCAACTATAAATTTTCAACACCCATAAATATGGTAACACAAAAGTGAATAAATAGATTGACAAAAGAGTGGTATTTTGTTTGAAAATAAGAATTTAATGTTTGGGGATACGACCCCTAAACATGGCATAAAAAAAATTTCTTTTCAAACACAATACCGCTAGATTTATAGCGGTATATTCAAGTCTTAGGAGGATAAAAAAATGAAAAAGTTATTAGTTAGCGTAGTAGTAATGGCATTGATGATGCTGGTAATTGCGCCAGCCTATGCCACTTCCGATGATAATATTATGTGTGGAGTCGGGTTTGGACTCGACTCACTTAATGCCAAGGTGATCATTCTTGATCATCTTGGCGTAGAACTCCAAGGAAGCGCTGTTCCTGGAGTTCTAGTAGGTACCATCCGAGGTATCTACCGCCTTAATCCCGCCTGGAGGGTAATTTTTTACTCCGGGATGGGAGTAGGTAAAGGTAGATTCACAGTCGTCAATGATGAAGGCGACAAAATAAGTGGATCTACAGATTCAAAAAATTTTTTTGGAGGAATTGAGCTCAAATTCACCAAAAAAATTTTTTTAAACATAGATTATGGCAAGGTTTTTTTAAATCTCTCTGGCGTGGGAGATGAAAAAAAAACCGAAGAAAAAATTCTAAATTTTGGGCTATTTTTTTTCTTCTAGCCCAAAAAATTTAAATTAAAAGGAGACAAAAAAAATGAGAAAGTTATTAGTTAGCGTAGTAACAGTAGCGTTGTTGGCTGGGGCCATTGCCCCAGCCAATGCGAAAAGTCTTGCTGGGGCCATCTACCAGCAAGCAAAGGAATTGCGAGTTCCGCCAGAACTCGCTCCCTTGATACTCCCGGATGGAACTACCGTGGTAGTTGACCACGGTATGTTGCCTCCACCGTCAGTGGTGGTGGTACCGAAGGCAAGGATAAGCGACGAATGGGTCGCTTATGCTGAGCCAAGAGAGCCAAGTTTCGACTTGGCAAGGGTTGGGGTACCCTCTTATCAAATACCCCAAATTGCGATTAATATAGGCAGTATAGCCTATATTGCGACAGCAGATGGGGGTGCCCTTTTAACAAAGGGCAATAATCTGTTGTTGCGGGTCGACGTCAGCGACCCTAATACTCCGTTACTGACAGGCCAGCTCTCTATTCCTGGAGTTGGCTTTTCCATCGTGGTGGATGGAACCCGTGCCTACATAGGAGTAGGAACGGGAGGTAAGGCCGGTGAAAAAGCCGGCCTCTGCATAGTGGATCTGACCACCATGCAGTTTTCGTTTTTTGAAGTTAATGGGGGCGACTGGACAGCCCCTAATAATTGTCGTATTCTTGAGGTAAAAGGGGGGATCGTTAAGATCTCGTACTTATTTACCTCTCAGAGAGGGGGGGAAAGAATGGTTGATGCAATAATTAACTGCACCGACCCAGCCTCCCCAAGGAGGATAGAATAGGGGAAAAAATAGGGTTGGGGTTAGTGATTAAATTAAAATTAATTTTTTTCACAACACCCCAACCCATAACTCCACCCCCCACTGTGTTAACACGGTGGGGATGAAAAAAAGAAAAAAAATAATCCAAATTATATTATTTTATTCTAATCTTAAAACAAATTTAACTATTATAGCAACCATTTTTAACCATTAAACCCAAATTATTTTATCTAATTTTAGCCAATAGTCCATAGACTGTTCCATGGACTAAATAAATTTCTAAAATAAATTTGGATCATTTTTAAAACCGGGTCTTAAATTAAAACCCGGTTTTAGTTATATATTTTGAGACCCTACATAAAATTGTGTCTAGCATAGTAAAAATGTATAATTAATTTTGTCATAATAGTTAAAATGTTTTAATAATAAATTTAATATTTATTCTAATAATAAAACAAATTTAACTATTATAGCAACCATTTTTAACCATTAAACCCAAATTATTTTATCTAATTTTAGCCAATTTTATCTAATTTTAGCCAATAGTCCATAGACTGTTCTATGGACTAAAATAATAAAAATACAAATACAAGAACAAAGAGATTGCTTTTGGACTAATTTTAGCCAATAGTCCATAGACTGTTCCATGGACTAAATAAGTTAGTAGTCTTATTTTAAATACTTGTCAAAAATTTTTACACAACCTCCATCTTTATTAAGAGATAACAAAAAAAATGAGGATGAATGGTGATTCCTTTTCTTTTAAGTTAAATAACCATTGACAAAGTGTTGCGCTTGTAATATTATTATTATTTCACATTTTTCCCTCCTATTTTCAAAAAACTTTTGGGACCGTTCATAAAAGTGTGTCTAGCTTTTTTATCTTTTTGTAATTTTCTTAAAATATTTATAATTTGAAACTGGATATTTCATATAATTTTTTTCTTCAAATTCTTTAATAATCATAAATAAATAATCAAGCAGTCTTTCAGGTGATTCAAATGATAATTTATTTTTTGTTGTTTTTCTAATTTGTCTGTTTAAATTTTCAAGACTATTTGTCGTGTAAATCATTCTTCTTACAACAGGATTAAATTTTATGTAAGTAAAATAATATTCTATGTTTCCTTCTTTAAAATAATTTTTAAAATTTGGATATTTATTTTTCCATTTTTTCAAAAAATTATTTACTTTTTCCAAAGCTTTCTTTATAGTAGCATCTTTATCAAAATTATCAAAAACTTCTTTTAAATCTTCTGCTATTTCTGTTTTTTCTTTTGGTCTAGTTTTGTTTAAAATATTTCTCATTTTATGAACAACACATTTTTGAAATTCTGCTTCAGGAAAATATTTTAATACTTCATCCTCTAATCCTTGAATCCCATCAGCAACAAATAAATCTATTTTTTCGACACCTCTTTTTTCTTTTAAATCTTTTAATAATTCACCCCAAAATATAGCTCCTTCAGTCGGATTAAGCTCTAAAATAAGCAATTCTCTACGATTATCTTCTCTTACGCCATAAGCCACAAAAGCGCCTTCTTTTGTATATTCATTATCTCTTCTTACTGTTATAAAAATAACATCACCAAAAACAACTTTATAATGTTTTTCAAGTTTTGCGTTTTGCCAAGCAACTCTAAACTTATTAAACGTTTCCGCTAAATTTGATATTTTAGCTGGAGACATTCCTTCTTCAAAAACTTCATCAAGAAATGATTGAATGTCTTGCGAGGTCATTCCTCTTTTATATAAAGACAAAGCAATTTCATCGACCTTTCCTCTATTTATTTTTAACAATTCTAATGTTGCTGGAGAAAACAAACCTGCTCTTGTTCTTGGAATGTTTACAACAAGAGAATTGCTTGAAAGACTTTTCATAGCTCTTCCATAATATCCATTTCCTTTATCTGTTTTTGGATCATTAATTTTTTCCAAATATTCATCTCTTTCTATACTCATTAAAGATTCAATAGTTGTTGCAATAAACTTATCCATTGATAATGAATCTAAATTTTCTCTTAAACTTTTAATACTTTTCTCTAAAATTTTTGTTGTCTTATTATTTTTGTCTTGCATAGTTTTTAAAATTAAATTAATAAAAATTAATTATACATTTTAACTATGCCAGACACAATTTTATGTAGGGTCTCACTTTTTTTCATTGTGTTAACATATTAGAAATAAAAAAATTGTAATAAAAAAATAGCTATTATAGTAAAATAGCTATTTTTTTTTGTTTAAATTAGCCAATAAAAATAACAAATGCCAAGGATAGGGGAAAAAACTAAATGCCCAAAAAAAATAAATTTGTGATTAATTTGTTAAAGGAATATAATCCCAACCCCTTGACGCTCCATTACAAATATAGAGACGATTATTAGTTGTGTCAATACTTATTCTTCCTCTTTCGTTATTATTATCACAATCTGCCACAGGTGGAGTTCCTGTATTATTATCTTCAATTTGAATATATTTACCATCCGGAATATGTAAAGCACTTTGAGGATTTGTTGTCCCTATCCCAACATTACCATTTATAAACGAATTTGCATATGAAACATAGATTTGGCCACCATCACAAGCAACAGCTGTCTGGATTTTGCCGTCAGAAGACATAGCAACTGCCCGCCAATTCATTACTACTGAACCTGTTGCTGTCCAAGTGTTGCCATGGTCAGAAGAAACATAGATGTAGCCACCATAAGTAACAGCTGTCTGGATTTTGCCGTCAGAAGACATAGCAACTCCTTGCCAATTCATTACTGAACCTGTTGCTGTCCAAGAGTTGCCATAGTTAGAAGAAACATAGATTTGTCTTCCGCCCCAAACAGTAGCAACAGCTGTCTGGATTTTGCCGTCAGAAGACATAGCAACTCCTTGCCAATTCATTGCTAAACCTGTTGCTTTCCAAGTGTTACCATAGTTAGAAGAAACATAGATGTGGTCACCATAAGTAACAGCTGTCTGGATTTTGCCGTCAGAAGACATAGCAATTCCTAACCAATTCATTTCTGAACCTGTTGCTGTCCAAGTGTTGCCATGGTCAGAAGAAACATAGATGTAGCCACCATAAGCAACAGCTGTCTGGATTTTGCCGTCAGAAGACATAGCAATTCCTAACCAATACTTTGCTGAACCTGTTGCTGTCCAAGTGTTACCATAGTTAGAAGAAACATAGATGTAGTCACTACCATTAATAACAGCTGTCTGGATTTTGCCGTCAGAAGACATAGCAACTGCCCACCAATTCTTTTTTGCTGAACCTGTTGCTGTCCAAGTATTGCCGTAATTACTCAAACCCCATTGATTTTCTTTAATCCCAACTTTACCAAAATACGCACCACCTTCTATTTGAGTTAAAAGATTACCATTTGTAGTTAAATCTCCATTTATATCTAATTTTCTCCTCAGTACTCTTGTCCCGATTCCGACATTACCATCTGCTCTGATGTAAAGTTTTGAAACATTACCAGAACTAAAATCAGCAATGACTTTGTTTGATGCTGTATTTAAAATACTCACTCCTAACCCATCATTGTAGTCATTAGCCCCCTCAATCCATGCGGTAAAACTCATATTCGCTATATTTTGTTTTACTTCAAAAAACGCTCTCGGAGTTGTTGTTCCAATGCCGACATTACCATCCGCTCTGATGAAAAGTTTTGAAACATTGCCAGATCTAAAATCAGCGATGGCTTTGTTTGATGTTGTATTTAAAATATTCACTCCCAACCCATAATTTTTGTCATCAGTTCCCTCAATCCATGCGGCAAAATTTGTATCCGGTGTATTTCGCTTTACTTCAAGAGACGCGAGTGGTCCTGTTGTCCCAATCCCGACATTGCCCTTAAGTAAATCTCCATAAATTAACCCGCCAATATTAAGATGATAACTAGTTATTGGGGTTGGCACATCCTGATTATATCCAATAATTATATTGCCAATGCCTCCTGTACCGTAGTCTCCACTATTAATAGTATAACCAGCTTTATATCCAATAAGAACATTATTTGATAAATTTCTATTTGCTGCTCCATATCCCGCTCGATAACCCAAAAGAACATTATTACTTCCCGTATAATTAAAATGTCCTGCATTAGATCCAAGAACAGTATTAAAGTTACCACTTTCAGCTTTTAAAAGAGCTGAATTTCCTATAGCAACATTATCACCACCATCAGAAGAATAACCATCAAGAGCTTTAACTCCTATTGCAATATTATTATTGCCAAATGCATTATTTTGAAGAGCTAAAGTTCCAATAGCAATATTATTATCGCCGTTAACGAGCGAAGAAAGAGCTGAACTGCCTAATGCAGAATTATTCTTTCCAGTCCCTTCTTCTATTTCCAAACTTCCAGCATTTCTACCCACAAAAACATTATTAGTCCCAAAATTATGAATAAATCTATCTGTGCCAACTTTAATTATACCCGTTGTTGCTGTTGTATCCGGCAAGCTAATGTTTCCTACATTAGAAAGATTTTTACTATTGGCGTTAATATCACTTGTCCAAGGAGTTTGAGATCCAGCTGCAACAGTCGCCCAAGTAGGAGCTCCTGCTCCATTGGATTTTAAAAATTTGCCAGAAT
The DNA here is from genome assembly GCA_002839745.1 of Candidatus Kuenenbacteria bacterium HGW-Kuenenbacteria-1. Classification (NCBI taxonomy): domain Bacteria; phylum Candidatus Kueneniibacteriota; species Candidatus Kuenenbacteria bacterium HGW-Kuenenbacteria-1. Next base: position 462 of record PGYQ01000004.1, on the reverse strand, counting down.
CTTCGGCTACTGATGCCAACATAGCCGTAATATTTGTAGTGCTTTGATAAGGAATACTCCATTGCGCGCCTACTAAATTTGTCGCGGTTGTTGCAGAAGTAGCGGTTGTTGCAGAAGTAGCGGTTGTGGCTGAAGTTGCATTGCCAGTTAAAGATCCAGTAACATTTCCAGTTAAATTTCCATTAAATTTTGTCGCTGTAACATTTCCATCTTTATCAACTTTAAATTTATCATTCCCAGCACCTGTTTGTAAAAGCATTAAATTGCCAACAGAATCGGCTTTTATTACTCCATAAATTAAATTTTGATCTGTTGTTAACTTCAAAGTAGCATCACCAATCATTAAACCTTTTTCATCTCCACCCCCTAAAACCTTTAACGCGCCATTAAATTGAGAAGTTGCTCCGCCTTGAACAGTAAGTTTTTTCTGAATAATAACATTGCTTTTTATTGTTATATCTT